>JBOFRC010000403.1:0-45117 GCA_051650825.1 Sarcina sp.
CATTGTAGCAACAAGTATCATAGAAATTTTAGTTTTCCTCATTAGTTCACTCTCCAATTTTATTCTTTAATCATGTAAATATTATCATAAAATTTACCAAACAATAAATTGATAATAATAATCTTTATATAACGAATTAGTAGATTATTTCTAAATTTAGCAACTTTCTTAATCATTTACATAAAAATAAAAAAATAAATAAGAAATTAACCTCTAATATAATTAAAATTCAAAAAAATAGGCACTAAAAAGTGCCTATTTCAAAATTCAAATTATATTAAAATTAAATCTTTTATTATAAAATTTGTCCAAAACTTCTTAAATATAATTTTTTCGCAAACTGTGTAAGAATAAAGTAGAAAACTATAACTGCTGCTATAAATACGAAGTATATCGGATTTATATATGACATTCCTATAGCTCGTCCAAAACTTGTGTATGGAACTAACCACCCTATTGCTAAAGAAATTATAATAGATACATTCAACTGCCATGAAGCATTACTTTGTATAAACGGAATCTTCTCAGTTCTTAACATATAAAGAACTAATACCTGAGTTGTGAAGCCTTCAATGAACCATCCTGTTTGGAATATTGATGCTGTAGCAACAGTTGTTGCTCCAAATCCAAACCACATAAGAATAAATGTTGCAATATCAAAAATTGAGTTAGTAGGTCCAAATACTATCATCATTTTACTAATATCTTTAGAATCCCACTTACGAGGTCTTTTGATAAGTTCTATATCAACGTTATCCCAAGGGATAAATACCTGTGTTATATCATAAACTAAGTTTTGTATTAAAAGTTCTATTGGTAACATAGGTACAAAAGGAAGGAAAATACTTGCCATTAATACACTTATAGCATTACCATAGTTTGAACTTGCAGTAATCTTAAGATACTTTGTAGTATTAGCAAACACTTTTCTACCTTCTACAATTCCATCTTTTAAAACCATTAAATCTTTTTCTAAAAGTATAACATCCGCAGCATCTTTAGCTATATCAACTGCTGTATCCACAGAGATACCAACATCTGACTCCTTAAGTGCGATAGCATCATTTATACCATCACCCATAAATCCAACAACTTTATCCCCAGCTTTTAAAACTCTTACAAGTCTAGCTTTTTGAAGAGGATTAAGTTTTGCAAAAACATTACTTCTCATTGCTAATTTAAATAATTCATCATCGTTTAAATCAACAATTTCTGGTCCTATAACCACATTAGTTATTTTAAAACCAACTTGCTCACATACTTTTCTAGTAACAACTTCATTATCACCAGTTAATATCTTAACTTCTACACCATAAGATTCTAAAGCTTTTAATGCTTCTTTTGTACTCTCCTTTGGTGGGTCTAAGAATCCCATAAAGCCTATGAAAATCATATCAAATTCATCTTCTACTCCATAGCGCTCCTGCTCTTTCTTATTATCTTTTCTAGCAATACCAATTACTCTCATTCCTTCATTATTAAGCTTTCTAGCTTCTTTTTGTAATTTAGAAAGTATTTTGGCATCTATTTCTACAACTTGTCCATTAATTTCAGCATATTTAGAAACCTTAAGCATTTCTTCATATGCTCCTTTTGTAATTACTTGTACTCTATCAGTTAAATTATCTTTTACAACAACAGACATTCTTCTTCTTGTAAAATCAAATCCTATATCATCAATTTTAGTAATCTTTTCTTTTACTTCATCATCAAAACTCTTCCCATGTGCTTCCTCTATAATTGCATAATCTATAACATTTTGTAAGCCACTTTGAAGAGAACTATTCATATATGCATACTTTAATACATCATCATTAACTTCACCATTAACATTTATATAAGCTTCAACTTTTATCTTATCATCTGTTAATGTTCCAGTTTTATCTGTGCATAAAATTTCCATAGAACCAAAGTTCTGAATAGAACTTATTTTTTTGACAACTGTTTTCTTTTTAGACATCTTAACAGCACCTTTTGCAAGGTTTTCTGATACGATAGTCGGTAACATTATAGGAGTAAGTCCAACTGCAACTGACGCTGAGAATAATAACGCACTAAGAAAACTTCCTGTTTGGTACCAATCTATAACAAGGACTAAAGGTACCATTATAACCATGAATATAAGTAGCATTTTTGATACCTTTTTTACACTCTTTTCAAAGCTTGTTTCACTATCTGCTTCTATTAGAGAACTTTGCATTGCACCAAAGTAAGTTTTTTCTCCAACTCCTACTACAACTGCAATAGCATTTCCACTCACTACATTAGTTCCTAAAAGACAAATATTATCAAAATCTCCCGCTTCTTTGCTAGTTGTTATGTTTGTAATTCCTTTTTCTATAGGCTCTGACTCTCCTGTAAGTGCTGATTGACTAACAAAAAGGTCTTTGCATTCAAGAATTCTTAAATCAGCAGGAATAATATCCCCAGTTGTTAACTTAACAATATCACCAACAACTAATTTTTTCATATCAAGCTTACCAAACTCTTGATTCTCTCTTTTGACTACACACATAGTCTTTATCAATCCTTTCAAAGAATCGGCAGCTTTCCCTGATTTATACTCTTGAACAAATGAAATAAGCCCACTAGATATAATAAGGATACCTATTATAATGATTTGTGACCAGCTTTGCTGACCCTCTGGTACGAACACTATGTTCGTTAAATATGTAATAATTCCTATAATTAAAAGAACTAGTACAAAGGCGTTTGCAAATGATTTAAAAAACTGTAATATTACCGGGACCTTCTTTTCCTCCTTGGGTTCATTATTACCAAACCTTTTTAAATTTTTACTAACTTCTAAGGAACTAAGTCCATCCTCAGTAGTATTAAACTTTTTTAACAAGTCTTCTCTAGGGATTCTGCTATTTGTATCTAAGTCTTTGACAACTAAATCAAATTTTTCCCTATCAAATCTTTTTTCTAATTTGTTTCTTTTCATATGAAGTTCCTCCAATCATGTTTAAAAAACTTAACTTATTCTTTATAGATAGCTTAACTACCTATATACCTTGGTTAAGACCTATTGGTGCTTAACATACGAAAATTAGCCTTATGCTCTAAATTTAATATTGTATTCAATTTTTAAATTTCCCACGAACTAAGCGAATTTTCTATATAATGACTCCTCCTTTTTATTTATAAAATCTGCCTAGAAAAAGCATTTTTTCAACTGAAATAATTTCTTAATGCAAATCATTCTAAAGCACTTTGATTATACTACCTAAATATATTCTATCAATGTATTTAACTAATAATTTAATCCTTTAAAGTTATTATTTTTAATAAATTAATATAAAAAAATAACTAATATTATTTATAATTTATTTTAAAGCTATTAAATTTACTTATTTTCTATTTTCAATTGCTTTAGTTTGAATTTTTTTTACTGCTCTTGCACTCCAAATATAAGGAAATAATTTAGAAAATACTACCGCTACTTTATTCATCACTCCCGGAACTATTATTGCTTTTCCCCTCATAAGTCCTCTATAACCTATTAATGCTACATCATCAGAAGACATAGACACATCTAAATCACCTTTGCCAGCTCTTTTACTAAACTCTGTTTTTGTAGCCCCTGGGCACAAAGTACAAACATCTATATTATGCGCCTTAAGTTCCTCTCTAAGAGCGACAGAAAAAGATAACACATACGCCTTACTTGCATAATACACTCCAATCATAGGTCCTGCTTGAAATGAACCTGTTGATGCTACATTTAATATTTTTCCCTCTCCATTATTCTGCATTTGCTTTGCCACTAGATAGGTAAGCTTTGTTAAAGCTTTGATATTCACATCTATTACATTGTTATGTTTTTCAAATGGAATTTCTAGAAACTTACCATTAAACCCAAGACCAGCATTATTAATAAAGATAGCAACTTTATATTTTTCATCTATTTCGTTCCATGTTTTATCAATATTTATATCATCATCAAGGTCAACTACATAAATTACTACATCCACATTAAACTTACTTTGTATATCATCTCTTATGTTACTTAATCTTTCTTCATTTCTTCCAAGTAAAATTAAATTAAATCCATTCTGTGCAAAAATATATGAAAAAGACTTTCCAATTCCGCTACTCGCACCTGTAATAAAAACATATTTACTCATTTTTTCACTCCTTATTTTTCAATTAATACCCTTTTGAACATTTTCTATAATTTGTAAGAAATTTTTGCGCAAATCTTAGAAATATTTTGTTATTATTATATTTATACTTTAGAAAAATTTAACATTTTTTCTTTTATAAGTACATAAAAATTTGATATCTTAGAGAATGATTAAATTACTTCAAGGGGGTATTTATGAAAAGATTACTTATAATTATACCTGCATTTAATGAATATCAAAACCTACCAACTCTTTTAGAAAAGATACAAGAAGTAACGTTTAGTAGTGAACTACATGTAGACACTTTAATAATAAATGATTTTTCCACTGATGAAACAGAAAGCCTGCTTTATCAGAGAGAGAATATAAAATTAATTAACTTACCTTGTAATCTAGGAATAGGTGGAGCTGTTCAAACCGGATATAAATATGCATATAAGAACAACTATGATTTTGCAGTACAAGTTGATGGAGATGGTCAACATAATCCAGAATTTATAAATAGCTTATACAAAGAAATGCAAAAAGGAGCTAACCTTATCATAGGTTCGAGATTTATAGAAAATAAAGGCTTTCAATCTAGCTTCACAAGAAGACTTGGAATTAACTTTTTCTATCATCTAATAAAACTACTTACAAATAAAAAAATAACTGATCCAACTTCTGGTTTTAGACTAGCCGATAAAAATGTCATAAGTATTTTTGCTAAAGATTATCCTATTGATTTTCCTGAACCAGAAACAATTATTAAACTGCTTTCATTAGGATTAAAAGTACGAGAAATACCTGTTGTCATGAATACTAGAGAATTTGGAAATTCATCAATTAATCTAAGTAAGTCAGCCTACTATATGGTTAAAGTTACTCTTGCTATATTGTTTGCAAGATTTTCTAATAAGAAGGAGGTATTGAATTGACTTTATATCTACAAATAATTTTATTTATAACCTCATTTCTTTTTACACTCTATGTCATGACAATGGTAAAAAGAAAAAAACTACAACTTAGTTATTCTATACTTTGGATTCTAACAGGAATATCTTTTATTTTACTAAGTATATTTCCAAAGGCACTTGATTTAATAGCTACTGTGCTACAAATTCAAACACCTGTAAATGCACTATTTTTAATCATAATATTTTTTCTACTTTTAATAATCTTCACACTTACAATAGTTTTATCTAAACTAAAAATGCAAGTGACTAACTTATCACAGTCTTTAGGATTATTAAAAGAAGAATTAAATAAGGGGGAATCTATATCAAAGTAATTTTATTAGTGTTAGTTAACTGCATTATGCTAGTTTGCGGGCAGCTACTTTGGAAAATTGGACTTGCACAAGTATCACTTGGAAGTGTTAAAGAAATATTTTTTGCACTATTTAATAAATATATTTTTGCAGGGCTTTTAATTTATGCTTTCGCTACGATTTACTGGTTTTACATATTAAAGACACATGACTTAACTAAAGTGTATCCATTACAAAGTATGAGTTACATAATCTCATTAGCATCAGGCTACTTCATACTGCATGAAAAAATAACAACAAATAACTTCATTGGAACAATAGTAATTCTAATTGGTGTTGCTATAATTTCAATGAAATAATGTAAGGGGTTTAATATGAATTTTAAAAAATATTTTTTTGAAGAGGATAAAAAGTATCGTAGAATTATTCTTCTTTTATCTATTGCGATGATAGCTATATGCTCTATTTTAGCTATTACTATGGGAGATTATTTCTTCCTTGGCGATCCTGCTAAATTAAATAATGATGATGTCAGATATTTAAATACAGCAAGAACATTACTTAATGATGGTAAATTAATTTATTATGGCGATAAGCCTTCAACATTTATCATGCCTCTATTCCCTATGTTTTTAAGTGCTATAATGGCAATCTTTGGAACAGGAGACAGTGGAACTCTTGCAATACAAATAGTTCAAGCTATCTTACAAGGATTATCTTTATACCTTGTATATCTACTTGGAAGAGAATTGTTTAATAAAAAAGTTGCTTTAATAGCTTCAATAATAACCTTCTTGTACTTACCAGAATATATGGCTCCAAACCTTATATTAACAGAGGTTTTATTTAAAACACTATTCATAGCACTATTCTATTTTTCTATCATTGCTATTAAAGAAAATAAAATGTTACCGTATATTATCACATCAATTTTATGGGCATTAACCTCATTGATAAGACCAAACGTTGCTTCATTCCCACTATTTATTATTATCTTTTGGATAGTATTTAAATATAAGTTTAAAGACATGGTTAAATATACATTTGTAGCTTTTATAGCTTTTACAATATGTTTTGCACCTTGGTGGATAAGAAACTATAACCTTAGAGGTCATTTTGTATTATTCACAGAATCTTCTGCAAATCCTAAACTAATTGGAGCTTTCATTTTTGATAAAGAACCATCTTTTAAAAATGAAATAGACCCTGAGTTTCAGTCTTTATATGATAGAAGAATTGCTAGAACTTATATGAGTGAAGAAGAACAAGACAAGCTTGGAAATTACCTAATTAAAACTGGGTTCCAAAAAGAACCTTTAAAATACGCAACTTGGTATACACTTGGAAAAACTTATAATATGTATAAACAGGCATACTACTGGCGCCCTGTTTTTGGAGTTGGAAAACCTATTATGTACAAATTCCATGGAATTATAGTTTTAACTTCAATAGTAGGAATAAATTTAAGCTTTTTCAAGAAAAACAGAACTAAATATTCAGCAATGCTAGTAACTTTACTTTGTATATCCACAGTTACATATTGGCCATTTGTAACATTTTCTCGTTATGGATATCCAAATATGTTTATGCTTATTCTTTTAGCTGCATTTGTGATTTATAAAGTTTTAGATTCTAAAACTGCACAACATCTTTTATCTAAGATTGGTAATTTTACAAAAGGAATTAAAAAATAAAAAAGGGACTATATCATTCAAAGGAATCTCTTTCCTTTGTGATATAGTCCCTATATTTATGTTTAAAAAATTTTTAGGAATATATTTTTAAAATTTTAAATTCTCTACCCTTTTACCCATTTAATCTTATTAAAGATCTCTTTTAATTAAGATTAATGCTGGAAGACCTAAGTAAGCAATGAATCCAGCAATAAATCCAAGAACCATTAACGTAGTATCCATTCTAAATCCCTCCATTCATTATAGAAGAGCACCAAATCTCTTGATGTAAATCTTCTTAACTATTTGTGTTAAGATACATAATAGTATCATTAATCCGAAGATGTATAAGATGTACCATGGTGTTATATAAACCATTCCCATAGCTCTACCCATTGGGGTATACGGTAAGATACATCCAATTAACTCTGCACCGATAATCGACAAGTTAAATATCCATGACGGGTTACTTTGAAGGAATGGTATTTTCTCTGTTCTTAATGTATAAAGAACGAAGATTGAGTTTGAAACACCCTCTATAAACCAACCTGTTTGGAATAACGCTGAAGTTGCAAGCGTTGTACATCCAAAGAAGAACCACATAGTAAGGAAACAAATAATATCAAACGCTGAGTTTGTAGGTCCAAATACAATAAGCATTTTTCCTATCTCTCTAGAATTCCACTTTCTAGGTCTAGCTATAAGCTCAGGATCAACATTATCCCATGGGATAAATAATTGAGTAATATCGTAAACTAAGTTTTGTACAAGTAACTCAAGTGGTAACATTGGTACGAATGGTAAGAATATACTTGCCATAAGAACACTTATTGAGTTACCATAGTTTGAACTAGCTGTAATTTTTAAGTATTTAGTAGTATTAGCGAAGACTTTTCTTCCTTCAACTATACCTTCTTTAAGAACCATAAGGTCTTTCTCTAATAATATAACATCTGCACTCTCTTTAGCAATCTCAACTGCTGTATCAACTGATATACCAACATCTGATTCTTTTAAAGCGATAGCATCGTTTATTCCATCTCCCATAAAAGCAACAACTTTATCAGCATTTTTTAATACTCTTACAATTCTTGCTTTTTGTAGTGGATTTAATTTAGCAAATACGTTAGCTTTTAAAGCTTCTTTAGCTAATTGTTCATCTGACATTTGTGCAATCTCAGATCCTAATAAGACACCTGTAATTTCAAATCCAACTTGGCTACAAACTTTTTTAGTAACAAGTTCGTTATCCCCTGTTAGAATCTTAACATGAACTCCATAGTAATCAAGAGCATCTAAAGCTTCTTTAGTTGACTGTTTAGGTGGATCTAAGAATCCTAAGAACCCTACTAATGTCATTTCTGTTTCATCTTCTAGGCTTGCTGTTGTTTTATCTAAAGTTCTCTTAGCAACCCCTATAACTCTCATACCTTCTAAGTTAAGAGCATCTATTCTTTTCTTTAAGTTAGAAATTATTTTTGAATCTATCTCTAATAATTTTCCATCCATTTCTATATACTTAGAAATACTAAGCATTTCTTCAAAAGCACCTTTTGTTATTAATAAAGGTGTATTATTTTCTTCAACTAAAACTGACATTCTTCTTCTTGTGAAGTCAAATGCTAAATCGTCAAGTTTTTTGATACCTTTTAAATCAGCAACATTCTTTTCTTCAGCTCTTTCCATTACAGCAAAGTCTATTACGTTTTGTAATCCACTTTGACTAGCACTGTTTATGTTAGCATATCTAAGAACTTCATCTGAATTATTACCATTAGCATCTATACAAGCTTCAACTCTAATATGGTCATCTGTTAATGTACCAGTTTTATCAGTACAAAGAATTTCTATAGAACCAAAGTTTTGTATTGAGTTAATTTTCTTAATAACTGTTTTCTTCTTAGCCATTTTAACAGCACCTTTAGCAAGGTTTTCTGATATGATAGCTGGTAACATCTCTGGTGTTAATCCAACTGCAAGTGATGCTGCGAACATTAATGAATCTAAGAAACTTCCTGTTTGGTACCAGTCAATAACAAGTACAAGTGGAACCATTACGAACATGAATTTTAAAAGCATTTTTGAAACATTTCTAACACTCTTATCAAATTCTGTTTCTGGGTCAGCATCTTGTAAAGAAGCTTGCATCGCACCAAAATATGTATTTTGTCCTGTTCCTATAACAACCGCTGTAGCTGTACCACTTACAACGCTAGTTCCTAATAAACAAATGTTTGTACAATCTCCTGCCTCTGTGCTCTTACAAGCATTTGTAGGCATTTTTTCAACTGGTTCTGATTCCCCAGTTAAAGCTGATTGACTAACCATTAAGTCTTTACCTTCTAAAATCTTTAAGTCAGCAGGAACGATATCCCCTGTTCTTAACTTAACAATATCTCCTACTACTAGGTTCTTTGTTTCTATTTGTTCAAAGTCTTTGTTATTTCTTTTAACCAAACAAGTGGTCTTAACAAAGTTCTCTAGAGCTCTAGCAGCCTTACCTGATCTATACTCTTGAGTGAACTGAATAATTCCTCCTAGTAATATAAGGAATATAATAATATTAATTTGTGACCAACTTTGTTGAGATGGTGGCACAAATAAAACCCCAGTTAAATAACTTATAATTGCAATAATTAATAATACAAATACAAATGGGTTAACAAATGATTTGCAGAACTGTATTATTACAGGTGTTTCTTTCTTTGAACTAGTATTGTTCGTACCATAATCAGCAACATTTTGCTTAACTTGTGAATCACTTAAACCATCAAATGATGTTTTAAATTTCTTTAATAAAGTCTCATTAGGCAATTCACTGTTTTCGTGTATCTTTGTACTAATCTTCTTAAAATGTTCTTGGTCGAACTTTTTCGTTTTCTTAGCCATTAAAGAATTCCTCCTTAGTTTATATTCAATTTTAAATTCTTAAGTTCTAATTGAGAATATATTTTCAAAAATATATTTAATTAATTGAGAACTTATTTTCAAAGCCGGTTTTAATTCTATCACATAAAATTTAACTAATTCAATCCCCCCTATATTTCTAATAGTAGATTTATAAAAAGATATTTCTAACGATTTTGTAAAATTTCTAAAAGTAGTATTTAAAATCTCAAATATGTTTAATAGAATAAAACTTAAACCTATTCTTTTAACATTAAATTAACAAATTTAACTTTTTGTTCTCATTAGTGTTTTATCATTGAATATTTATATTTAATAAATAACTTTTAATATATCTTTAGTAAAACTTATAAACAGATACAAAAACATAGCTTTAATTAAAAAACGTTATTTTAATTAAAAGCAAATCATTTGCTTTACAAAAAAACATTTAAAATAATAATAATAAATATCATTTTCATGTCATTACATTTCTTTTTAGTGACATAATTTTGATTGTATAAATGCAAAATATTGGTCACTAAACAAAAAAAATGAGACTGTATCATATACTTAGAATTCTACACTTCTAATGATACAGTCTCACACACTATTCTTTTCACATATTAATACTTAATAAAATTTTCTAACAAGCTTTTCTTTTTTCTACACCAAAAATATTTTGAATACTTCTTTTCATAACTTCAAAGAAACTTAGAGATTTAACGATATTTTCCGCTCCTACATATTCTCTAATTGCTCGCAATACTTTTTTTGTGTCTTTTGAAGAAAAAATATAATTACCATTCTTTTTAGTTTTAAGTGCATATCTAGGTAACCACTTACCTTTAAATAGCACAGAAACTACAACACAATCAACTTCTTCCCAAGGAATTTGGATGAAGTTATTATAATTGCGTGAATTATAAAATTCAAATCCATTGTTCCCAATCAATATCTTTCCGTAATTTGACATTGTAGAAAAAGATGTTCCTTTCACAACTAAGTCTACTTTTGAGTTTAATGATTCAACCATAATAACCTCTCCTTTTCCTCTTAAAAATTAATTTGTTTTACATGATTCCTAATACATGTGCTACAATACCTACTGCGAATATTACAAAGATTAAAACAATAGGAGAAATTTTCTTTCTTAATAGCCACATGCAAAGAAGTGTTAATAAAAGTCCAGCAAGTCCTGGAATTAATAGATTTAAGTTATCTTGTAAAGTTGTAACTTTATCTGCTGTAAGTGATAATCCTGCTGCTTGTTGCATTAAAGCTTCTTTCACACCATTTACGCCATTTGGAAGACTGCTCCAATCAATATAAGCACCTGGGCTTAGCTTAACAGAAGATACTACAGAAATAAACTTAATTGACACCCATCTATTAACAAGTGCTCCTAAGATAAACATACCAAGTATAGATGCACCTTTTGTGATGTCTTGTAAAAGACCTCCTGATAAATCTTCAGTAATACGAGAACCTGCTTTGTATCCAAATTCTTGTGTATACCACATAAATGCCATTCTAATAAGATTCCATCCGATAAAGAAAATAATAGGTCCTAAAATATTTCCGCTTAATGCAAGTGAAGCTCCTAAAGCACCAAGTATAGGTCTTAGAGTAAACCAGAATACTGGATCTCCAATTCCTGCTAAAGGTCCCATCATACCAACTTTAACACCTTGTATAGCTGTGTCATCAACAGGTGTTCCATTTGCTCTATCTTCTTCTAAAGCTAAAGTAACCCCTATAATAGGTGATGCAACATATGGATGTGTATTGAAAAACTCTAAATGTCTTGTTAACGCTGCTGATCTTTCTTCTTTTGTTTTATATAATCTTTTTATTGCTGGAATCATTGCAAATGCCCATCCACCATTTTGCATTCTTTCATAATTCCAAGAACCCTGAATAAATGTTGAACGCCACCATATGGCAATACGATCTTTTTTTGATAATCTTATTTTTTTCTCCATATTAATCTTCCTCCTTAGTTTAGTAATTATCGATAATATCTCCGACCGGATCGCCTACATTAGAGCCTTTACCGCCCCCTGAGCCACCTTTTTTACTAAGAGCTAAGTAAATAAGAGCCATAGAAACACCGATTATACCTAGTCCTATAAGAGTAATTTCTGATATAGTTGCTAAAACAAATCCTATAGCAAAGAATGGCCATACTTCTCTTGTTGCCATCATATTGATTACCATTGCATAACCAACTGCTACAACCATTCCTCCACCAACTGCTAATCCACCTGTTAACCATGCTGGCATTAAAGTAAGTAATCCTCTAATAGGCTCTGCCCCTATTAATAATATTAAACCTGCTGGAATTGCTATACGTAATCCTTGTAAGCAAATCGCTACAATATGCCACAATTCAACCATTTTAATATTCCCTTCTTTAGCTGCGGCATCCATTAAATGAACTAAACCTGTTGCTATAGTACGAACGATGATTGTAAGTAATAATCCTGCAACAGCTAATGGAATCGCTATCGCAATTGCTGAGTTAACCCCTGCACGAGTAAAATCTCCTCCTAAAACTAAAATAAGTGCTGATGCAACAGATGCTAATGCTGCGTCAGGTGCTACTGCTGCACCTATATTTGCCCATCCTAAGGCAATCATTTGCAATGTTCCACCTAATATTAAACATGGGACTAAATGCCCTGTAACTACTCCAATCAGAGTACAAGCTATTAGTGGTTGATGTAACTCAAACTCATCTAAAATACCTTCTACTCCAGCTAAAAACGCAATTATAATAACTAATATTATCTGTATAATATTTAAAGTCATAGACTTTCCCTCCTCTTAAACTGAAGATATGTTTTATCATTTGTTCAATTCACTTTGTGCTTTTTTCAAAATGTCTTTCATATTTGCTTTTGCATCATTAGGAACTTTTCTAACATCAAATTCTAATCCTAATTTTTCAAGTTCTAAGAATGTATCAACGTCCTTTTGATCAAAAGCAAGAGTTTTATTTGGTTGAACCTTTCCTACTGAATGTGCCATAGACCCTACGTTTATACACTTGAGAGGAACTCCACCTTTCACCGCTTCTAACACATCCTGTGGATTCTCAAAAAGAAGTAACGCTTTCTGTCCTCCAAAATGCTCTTTATCATTTGCAATTTTTATCATTTGCTTTATAGGAATGACATGAGCCTTAACCCCTGGAGGAGCAGCTTGTTGAATAAGCTTTTTACGCAACTCATCTTTTGTTACTTCATCTGAAACTACTATAATCCTCGTTGGAGCTGTAGTCTTAGTCCAAGCTGTTGCAACTTGTCCATGTAATAACCTTGAATCTACACGCGCTAAAACATATTGTAATTCTCCTGGTGATCCAACATTTGATACCTCTGTAGAAACCATTTGCACAGTTTCTTCAATAACATCTAGTTTTTCTGGTTTAGCTTTCACACCCTCTCTAGATGATCTTAAAACACTAGCCGCAATTTCTTGTGCTGAATCCATAGAAAAACGAGCACCTAAGACTTCTAATAGCATAGGTAAATTCATACCTGTTAATATAGCCCATTTATCTTGTTTTTCCTCAAACAAACTATTTATTTGATTAAAAGGTGTACCACCCCAAAGATCTACTAAAAATAAAACTTCTTCTGCATCTTCAAATGATGCAATCGCCTGCTCTACTTTTCTTCTAATATCATCGGGTCCCTCGCTAGGCATCAATATAGCAGTTTTGACTTTCTCTTGCTCACCAAAAATCATAGAAGCTGATTCTAAAATCCCCTCTGCAAAACTTCCATGACTTGCAATAATAACTCCTACCATATCACCACTCTCCTCTCTAACAATGAAAATTTTAAGAAAACGTTTACCGTCACCATTATGTTACCACGCTATAAACTTTTAGTAAAGATAGTCCACAAAATGTTAATATTTCTTTTAAATTTTTCTATAAATTACATAAATATGGTTATTTTTCAAATAAAAGATTTTTAATAAAAAATCCCCAAAATATTTTAATATTTTTCTTATTAAGTTAAAATTTTTTCTTCAAAATAAAAAAATAAGAACTGCATTCACACAGTTCTTATTTTCCTATGAATATTTATATTCTATTTTTTTATTGTATTAATTATAAAAATATTTTCATATCATTTTCTACATCTGTGATTCCTGCAATTCCAAAGTTATCTACTAATACTTTAGCAACATTTGGTGATAAGAATGCTGGAAGTGTTGGTCCAAGGTGAATGTTTTTAACACCAAGGTGTAATAATGATAATAATACTATTACAGCTTTTTGCTCATACCAAGCTATGTTATAAGCTATTGGTAATTCATTAACATCTGTTAATTCAAATATTTCTTTAAGTTTTAATGCGATAAGAACTAATGAATATGAGTCGTTACATTGTCCTGCATCTAAAACTCTTGGAATTCCACCAATATCACCAAGATTTAATTTGTTATATTTATATTTAGCACATCCTGCAGTTAAAATAACTGTATCTTGTGGAAGCGCTTTTGCAAAGTCTGTGTAGTAGTTTCTTGACTTAGCTCTACCGTCACATCCAGCCATAACAAAGAATTTCTTAATAGCTCCTGATTTAACTGCATCTACAACTTTATCAGCTAAAGCAAATACTTGTGCATGTGCAAATCCACCAATGATTTCTCCTGTTTCTATTTCAATAGGAGCAGCACATTTTTTAGCATGTTCTATAAGTATGCTGAAATCTTTATTTCCGTTAGCATCTGCTTCTATGTGTTTCATTCCTGTATAACCAGCAGCACCTGTTGTATACACTCTATCTTTATATGAATCTTTTGGAGGTACTATACAGTTTGTTGTCATTAATACTGGTCCATTAAAGCTTTCAAATTCTTCTTTTTGTTTCCACCAAGCATTTCCATAGTTACCTACAAAGTGGCTATATTTTTTAAATGCTGGGTAATAGTGAGCTGGTAACATTTCACTGTGTGTATAAACATCCACACCAGTTCCTTCTGTTTGTTTAAGAAGTTGTTCTATATCTCTTAAATCATGTCCTGAAACTAATATTCCTGGGTTGTTTTTAACACCGATATTAACTTTTGTAATTTCTGGGTTACCATATGATTCTGTGTTAGCTTTGTCTAATATAGCCATTCCTCTAACTCCAAGTTCACCCATTCCAAGTGCCATTCCAGTTAGAACTTCTCCTGATAATGAATCGTCCATAGTAGCAACTAACATTTTTTGCATATCGTATATAATTTCATTGTCATTATATCCAAGTGCTGAAGCATGTTTAAGGTATGCACAAAGACCTTTAGCTCCATAAACTATAAGTTCTCTTAAACTTCTTATATCTTCATTTTCTGTTGCAAGAACTCCAACAGTTTTAGCTTTTTCTAACATTTCTTCTTTTGTAGAACCTTTCCACATTGCTGCATCTGAATATTCAGTTGCTTTAGCTTTCGCTTTTAATCCTTCTCTAAGTTCTATTGTAGTGTTTACTCTTTCTACAAATACATCATTATCAAAGTTAGCATTAGTTATTGTTGTGAATAATGATTCAACTATGTATTTATTTATAAAATCATCTACAACTCCGTTTTCTTTAGCTTTTATGGCAACTTCACATAATCCTTTAGTTAAATAAACTAATAAATCTTGAAGTGCTGCAAGTTCTGGTTCCTTACCACAAACACCTTTTATAGTACAGCCTGAACATCCTGCTGTTTCTTGACATTGAAAACAAAACATTTTTTTCTCCATTTTTAAACAACTCCTCTTTAGTCAAAATTTTACGTATATATTAATTGGTTTAACTTTCAAAACTTTCTTGTTGACTTAATTCTAACAATTTAAGCTTATAAAGTCTGTAACCTAGGTTACCATATTTGAAATTGTATAAATATTTTTTAATTTAAATTTATTATTCCCCAAAAGTTGTATATTACAAATATTTTTTTGCATAAATATGCAAAAAATGTGTTGATTATACAAAAATTCATATGTATAATTAACTTATATCAAGAAGGGACTGAATTTTAGGGGGAATTTTTTATGGTGGAAATATCAAAACAAAAAAAGAAAACTACGTATACAACTTTAAATATATTGAAATTTTTAATACCATCTTTACTAGGAATTGTAATCTTTATGATTCCTATAAAAACAGAGACAGGCTTAACTATACCAGTAGCACATATCTCTAAACTTATAACTAGCTATTTTGGTGCTTACTTACCAACTATAATTACTAGCTTGATAGTAATAACTACTTTACTATCTATCATAACTAAAATTTTCAAACCAAAATTTATAATGAATAATAAATTTTTGAATAATCTTTTCAATGTAGCTCCTATATGGTTTATTTCAAGAATTATTGGTAGTGCTTTTGCTCTCATGACATTATTTTCTATAGGACCTGAATTTATAATTAATGAAAATACTGGTGCTCTTGTTCTTACTGAACTTCTTCCAACATTATTTGGAGTATTTTTATTTGCAGGACTATTCCTGCCACTACTTTTAAACTTTGGTCTTTTAGAATTTGTTGGAGCTATGCTTACAAAAATTATGAAACCTGTTTTTGGACTTCCAGGGCGTGCCTCTGTTGACTGTATAACTTCTTGGATAGGAGATGGTACAATAGGTGTTATCCTTACATCAAAACAATATGAACAAGGATACTACAATGAAAAAGAAGCTTGTACAATAGGTACAGCTTTCTCAGCAGTTTCTATAACTTTCTGCTTTGTTATCATCTCTCAGGTTGGACTTCAACATATGTTCCTTCCTTTCTATATGACAATAACAGTAGCTGGAATTGCTGCCGCACTAATTCTGCCAAGAATAGGACCATTAAAAAAGAAATCAACAAATTATCATAACGACATAGATAATACAAATACAGAAGAAATTCCTAAAGGATTTAACTCATTCACATATGGAATTGACCTTGCAGTCAAAAGAGTTAATAAAGAAAACTTATTTAAAAATACTGCTATAGAAGGTGTTCATAACGCATTAGATATGCTACTTGGTGTCATCCCTGTAGTTATGGCTATGGGTGGAATTGCTCTTATCATAGCTGAATATACACCAATTTTCAGTATATTAGGAATTCCTTTTATTCCGATATTTTGGTTACTTGGAATTCCACATGCACAAGAAGCTGCAAGTACAGTCCTAGTAGGATTTGCTGATATGTTTCTTCCATCAGTAATTATTGCACAAGATGGAATAGCTGAAATCACTAAATTTGTAGTAGCTTGTGTATCAGTAACTCAACTTATTTATATGTCAGAAGTAGGTAGTGTACTTCTTGGTTCTTCAATTCCAATAAGTATAAAAGAATTATTCATAATCTTTATACAACGTACACTTATAACTTTACCAGTCATAGCTTTGATTGCACATTTATTATTTTAAAGAAAAAACCTCCTGTATGCAGATTTTATTTTTCAGCATATCGGAGGTTTTTTATCCTATTTCTATATTCATCTATAAACTAAACTACTATTTAAATATTTTTCTTTTTAGCTGCAATCTCAGCTCTATCTTTAGCGTCCATTTTATCCATGGCTCTAAATATAAAATACGGCATTAAAAGCATCAAAACTCCTGATGTAAATGCACTTATACTAAGTGAAGAAACAGCTACACCTCCCCATAAACCTATTACTATTAAATAATATACCGATGCAAATATTTGATTAGTTCTTGTTCTTGATCTGAATCCTGGAATTTTTCTAAAAAATTCTTTCATTAAAACTCATCTCCTATATAACTCATAGTTACTTATATAAAAGAATTTTAATACCTTTTTATGGCAGAACTATATCAATTTTTGAATATAAAAAATTTCTAAAGATAATAAAAATAATATGATTTATACTATCATTCTTTTAATCATGCAAATTAGAAACCAAATTTTAATTATAGCTTTAAAATAATCTTTAATATTATTTATTTAAATATTTATTTGTAGCACATATCAATATTCCTATAAATACAAATAATTTAAAACTCAAAAACTTTGGTTCTGAATATATATTAAAATCATCAATAAAAAAGTTAATTGATGCAAATAAAATTCCTTTATCTCCTATAAGCAAATTTTCTAATAACATATAAAATGCTAAACTTCCTGAAACGACTATTGAGAAACTAATTGCAAAACATTTAGAAATTGCCATTGTAAAATAACTTAAGCTTAAAACTACTAATCCCTCTATTATAAAATTTAAAAATAAAGAAATCATATTTATTCTTAGCATACTATCTCCATAAATATGATTCAAATATGTAATTTCTAAAGTCAATGCACTTATTACAACCCCATAAAAAATTAATAATTTAAATAACCTTCTTGTAGCAACTCTTGAAACTTTAACTACATAAAATCCTATAATCTCTGAACTGTCATCTTCTACTAAATCTCTTAATATGTAACTACCACCCCAAGCAGCTATGATAATATTCATAACTGTTGTATTAAACATTATCACATTTATAAAATTTTCACTTCTCAAACTTAACACATTTAATACAAAAACTATTATTGCTAATCCTAAAGAAAATATAAACATAGCTTTTAATAATTTTATCTCGATGATTTCATTTTTAATTTTGAGCACTATCTTCATCTCCTACTAAATAAAAATAAACATCTTCCAATTCTGGACTTGCAGAATCATATTTAAACTCAATTACATCATTTACTTCTTTTATAAATCTGACTTCAACCATATTCTCATTTATCTTAAAAGAAATTAAATTAATTATATCTTTTATTCTCTCAAAATCTTCTCTTTCTAAGATTGCGTATTTCACTCTATCACTTATTTGTGCTTTACTTTCAACTAAAGACCCTTCATATACAACTTTACCTTTATCTAGTACACATAAATTATTACATGTAGCTTCAACATCTTCTACAATATGAGTAGAAATAATAATTATTCTATCTTTAGCTAAATCATTTAATAAATTTCTAAATATTATTCTATTCTTAGGATCTAATCCGGTAGTAGGCTCATCTATGATCAAAATTTTAGGATTTCCTAATAATGCCTGAGCCACACCTACTCTTCGCAACATTCCTCCTGATAAAAATTTTATCTTTTTATCCATTACATCTAATAAATTAGTTTGCTTTAAGACATTCTTTACCTCTTTATCAATCTCTTTCTTGTTTATTTCCTTTAAACTCGCTATATAATATAAAACATCATACACTTTCATATTTTCATATATAGAAAACTGTTGTGGTAAATACCCTATTGCTCCTACCATAGTTTGCTTTTTATTTTCTATATCACTAAATATAACTTCTCCAGCATCCGCCTTTAATATATCAGTAATAACTTTCATCAAGGTTGTTTTCCCCGCTCCATTTGGTCCTAATAAGGCAAATATTCCTGTAGTTATTTTTAAATTTATATTATCTAAAACTTTTACATCTCCATAACTTTTACTAATATTTTTTATCGATAAAGTATACACTATTTCACCTTCTCCCCATATTTCTCAGCCAAAATTTTTAAATCAGCAAATTTAATCTCACTCTTACACAAGTCATAAAATTCTCTAAATAATTTTTCCTTTTCTTTTTCATTGCTAGATTTAATAGCATTTATCAAACTATTATGAATCGACAATTCTTCATCATTTTCATGAATAGTCTTATTTAATATATTTTCTGTCTCAATTCCATTGTAATAATCCATCGCTAATTCCATAAAAACAAATTTAACTATCTTTCCAGTTTCCATCGTCTCATCAGTTTTTAAATATTCATTTAAAATCATTTCCACGTAATCATTTTCTGTTAAACCTGATGTAATAACTGGTGTATATATAATAACAGTATTATTTATTATATCTATAAAATTTAAATCTCTACTGTAAATAACAAAAAACTTTTCAAGTTCAACATATGTTTCTTCCAAAAAAACTTCATTAACCTTTGAAATTGCTCCTTCTATTTTGTTTTTCATATCTTCTAACGCTGAATTGTTTTGTCCCTGATTCAATTTACTAAAATAATATTCAGTATCCTCTTTATGCTCCATAAAAATATTATTTCCCGATATTAAATTAAGTCCATCTGCTGTTCCTTCAAAATGATTTTTGGCAACTTCTTCAAGATTTGAATAATATTGATTATTATTATCTTTAACAATAACTTCATAATCGGATTTTACAGATAAATCAAAGTATGAATAAAAACCATTAATGTCCATAACTGGCTTTATTACATTAGATGGTATAAAAGGAAATCTACTATTTAAATTCATACCGTGTTCTCTTATAAAAAATTCTTTACTTGAATATCCACTATAACTAAACTCTAAAGTTATGTTTTTATCTTTACCTACTGGTTGTGGCAACTGAACATTTACAAAATCTTCATCCCTCTCAAAACCTGCATTTCCATTGCTAGTTCTTATTTTACTTATCTCAAAACCATTAAATAACATAAAACTCAAATTATTAGTATCTTCTCCTACCTTTATATTTACGCTAACATCAAAAGATGGCTTATTTCCAGGAATAATCTCTATTTTATAATTTTCTATTTTATAATTATTAAAAATTTTTTTCTCTCTAAAATTTAATTTAGAATCATGTGCATAAAAATCTGACGTCCTAAAAATATTCATATCATCCTCTATATTTAATTTATTAGCATAAACATTACTAAAACCAACTATTCCCAAAACAAAGCTAAATGCATATATGATATATTTTTTCCTATTATATCTAATTGTATATATAACTAGTAATATCAAAATGAAAATTAAACATTTCATATACTCATAACTATGAATATATGGTCCTAAAACACCATCAAATGCTTCCTGATACAAAGATCCTAAAGTTAAATTCCATCTAATGAAATTTATATCGAAATAATTATTTAAAACATTATATACTATTCCATTCAATGGTATTATAAAAATCCAAATTGCAGTCAAAATTATATATGCTTTCTCTTTTTTTATATTATCACCAATAAATATCCCAATACTCACCCCTATAATCAAGGGTAGCAAACTCATATTTATTGTCGTTAAATATAGACTCCCTACTTCATTTAAGTTAATATTGCTCCTCAGAATCCCTACTGTAAGAAAACACACTATAAGTATCCATGAACTTATAGCCAAAATAAAACCTACAAAAACTTTTTCTTTTACAATTTTCTTTTCTGCTTTATGTATACTTTTGAAAACATCTGAACATTTATTATTACTTTCAATGCTTCCAATTAAATAACCATTTATAATCATTAAAAACAAATAATAATTAGTAAAACTAAAAATTGTATTAAAATATACTCCTGATGAAAACTGCATTTCTTTACCATCTAAGATACTAAAAATAAGACAAATTAGAAATAAAATATTAACTCCTATTACTTTTGTATTTCTAAAAAAAACTTTTAATCTAAATTTAATCCCCCACATTATTCCTCCTACTAAAAAGTTAGGTATAAAAGCAGACTTTTATACCTAATATTTTTACCTTCCTCTAGATTGAACCATTGCACCATTATGACTGCCACTACTATGATAAACATGACTCTGAACTTTTGTTATATTATTTGCATAAAAATCATTTAAATCATTTCCAACATAAACAGGTCCTTGTTTAAAAACTTGACTTGTTCCATTAGCATATAACTTAAAACTAACATTCTGCGCTCCATACATCTCTTTTTTAATTTTAATACATTCAAAGTATAAAATACATTTATAGACTTTAAATGTATTTTTTGTAAAAAAACAAACTTTACTTAATATACAAAAAGCTATGTAATAAAAAATTAATTCTCTATTACATAGCTTTTTCTTCTATCTAAACTCTTCTATTCTTATAAGATTATCTATCTTCTTAACTTCCTTAATTTCATAAATATCATCAATTGCGTCTAGTATATGACCTTCTGTTGTATGGTGAGTTTCTAAAACTAAAGTTACATACTGACCTGTTCTTCTTTTTCCTCTTTGAATAACTGACCTAATACTAACATTATTATCACCAAATGCTTTAGTAATAGAACCCAAAACTCCTGGTTCATCTATAGTTGTAGTTCTAACATAATAGCGACAAACAGCATCTTTAATATCTTTAATATTTTTTTTCCAAAGATTATTTTTTACAACAGGAATATCATTCTCATGCTCTACATTACTTCTTAAAATAGAAATAATATCACTAACTACAGCACTACCTGTTGGTAAATCTCCTGCACCTTTTCCATAAAACATAAGGTCACCAACTGCGTTACCTTTTATAAAAATAGCATTAAATGCGTCATATACATTTGCAAGAGGATGAGTTGCAGGAATCATAGTTGGGTGAACTCTTAAATCAAGACCTTTTTCATCTTCTTTCACTGTTGCTAGAAGCTTTATTTTAAGTCCCAACTCTTTAGCATATTTAATATCTGTGGCATTAATATGTGTAATTCCTTCTCTATAGACATCTTCAACTTCAACCTTTGTTCCAAAAGCAAGTGATGCTAAAATAGCAAGTTTATATTGTGCATCATACCCTTCGATATCTGATGTAGGATCTGCTTCTGCATAGCCTTTTTCCTGAGCTTCTTTTAACGCTTCATCAAAACCTACTCCTTCAAGTTCCATTTGACTTAAAATATAGTTAGTTGTTCCATTTACTATTCCATACATTTTCTCAATCTTATTTGCTGTAAGACTATCATTAATACCACTTATAATAGGTATTCCCCCTGCAACACTAGCCTCATAATTAAACTTAACCCCAAGTTTGTCAGCTTCAGCAAAAAGCTCATCACCCATTTTAGCAAGAAGCATCTTATTTGCTGTAACTATATGTTTTCCCTTATCAATAGCCTCTAAAATATATCCCTTAGCAGGGTCTATTCCACCCATAAGTTCTACTATAATTTTAATCTCATCATCATTTATAATGTCAGCATAATCTGTAGTTAGAATTTCACTCGGTACTGTGACCCCTCTTGACCTATTCATATCTCTAACTAATATTTTAGCTATTTCAACATCATAGCCAGACCTTTTTCTAATTTCATCCTTATTAGCCTCAAAAATCTTCCATACACCACTTCCAACATTCCCAAGACCAAGCAATGCAATTTTAATTTTTTTCATTTTAATAACCCCCTTACAAAAATCCCCAATTGTTTCTATACAGTCATTATATACTTTAATGTAAAATTTTACCACACATTTCCCAAAAATAAATACATATGTATCTCTGTAAAAGACATATTTCTTTAAAGAAAAAGGAAGTGTATTCATCACATATACAACTTCCCTTTCTAAATTTAACATTATTTAATATCGTAAACTTATTTAATAAAAGCAGATATAAAGACCACAAGTATAAGAACAGGAGTGATATATTTAACAGTAAATAAAACTCCGTTTGCTATCCACTTATTATTCAATGTACCTTTGTTTGTAAACTCTTCTATAAAGAACTTTCTTCCTATAAAATAAACTGCAAATATACACATAAACAGCGAATTTAAAGGTAGTAAAAATAGCTGCGTTGCTTTGTCATAAAAATTAAAGAACGTATTCCCAAAAATTTGAACATCAGCTAATACGGCTTGTGGATGCGCTGATAATGCAGCAAGCACACCGAACACAAGAATTATAACAAAGTTTATAACAGATGCCTTAGCTCTGTTAAGACCAAACTCTTCGACAAGTGCTGCAACTAAAACTTCAAATAAAGAAATCATAGCCATTGTAGCAGCCATAGCTGTTAAAACAAAAAATAAGACAGTTAAAATTTGTCCTCCTGGAATTCCTGCAAAAATAAGAGGAATTGTCTCAAATAAAAGTCCTGGTCCACTAGTTGGCTCTAAGCCAAACGAAAATACAGCTGGGAATATAGCAAGTCCTGCTAAAATTGAAACTCCCGTGTCCGCTAAACAAACTTTAGTGCCTGTTGAAGGTAAATTGTTATCTTCATTAGCGTAACTACTATAAGTAACCATAGTTCCTGTACCTACACAAATTTTAAAGAAAGCTAGTCCCATAGCTGAAACTACAACTCCCATATTAATCTTTGAAAAATCAGGCTTTAATAAGAACTCCACTCCTTCCATAGCACCTGGAAGCATTAGACTTCTAACAACACAAAATACTAAAAGACCTATTAAAACAGGCATAAGAGTTTTTGTTAACCTTTCAATCCCACTTTTCACACCAAAAGCAAGTATTCCACACCCAACTACTATAGCAACAATTTGCCACATGATAGCACTTGTAGGATTAGCACTAGTTTGAACAAAAACATCAGCAACCTCTTTTGCTCCCATCCCGTTGAATACTCCACCTATAGCCTTAAATATGTATGAATACACCCATCCTGCTACTGCTGTGTAGAAAAATAATATAAAGCTAGTTGATATTAAAGCTATAATGCCTATACTCTTAAATATCTTTTTATTAGTAAACTTTTTTATTGCACCGTATATATTTTTCCTAGTTCCCCTACCAACTGCGAACTCTATAAGAAGTATAGGTAAACCTATAAATAAAATACATCCAAAATAAACTAAAATAAATGCAGCTCCACCATTTTCGCCTGTTACATAAGGAAAAAGCCATATATTTCCTAGTCCTACTGCTGAACTTAACGTAGCAAGAAAAACAGCTAATCCCGAAGAAAATTTTTCTCTCCCTGCCTCTTTTTTTACCGTCATAATTTGTCCCCCTTAAAATTATGTTTTTTACATTATATAATGATAATTTATTATTATTCAACCCTTTATACGAATATTTTCTTAATTAATAATAAAATATTTTGTTAATATATCAAAAAGGGTTAGTTGATTCACTCAACTAACCCTTTCTAAACTAAACAAATTAATATTATCTTTAACAGCTTTTATAGATGCCTTATGCAAAACTTCTTCTTCTCCTTCTTTTACAAAAACATCAACTTCAACTTCAAAAACTTTCAAAAATTCAATAAACTTAAAATCTTTTATTTCTAAACCTAATAAACTTCCTTCATAATCAAAACCATAAAGCTCTCTAAGTTTTTCAACTATCATAGGCTTCATAAGTACTTTCATAAATTCAACTTCTTTTAATTTATCTGTATACATCTTAATATCCACATCTAATAAATAATCACTTATATATCCCCATTGTTCTACCTTATTGTAATAGGTATTAGCACTTTTAAAATAAATTATAACTGCTGACTTTTTTAAATATTCATGCTTATTTATAAGATTAATATCAGCTTTAATGATTTTTCTAATTTTTTCTGGCAAGGAACTTCTTATCATTGCATTTCTAACTGCTACAGATTGTGAGTTAGCATCAGCTTGTACATTTATATGGAAATACAATGTGTATTCTCCATCTGTAATTGCCCATTCTCCTAAAATCTCATTTTTGTAACTATCAGAGTTACGAGAATCATATCTAAGTGCCACGACCAAATTATCTACATTTTCTTTTTCTAAAAAAGTATATCTTCTGTGTGCTATAGGCTCAAACTTATTAACAGAACCCTTATATTGACACTTAACAATTTTCTCCTCTTTATTCAAGTATCTCACCCCTTTAATCTTCACTTCATATTAATATATGCAGTTTTAGATTATTTGTGAGATTTTCAACTATTGCCCAAATATTTTTTTAGCAATTTCCACAGATTCCTTTGCATCCCTAGCATAAAAATCTGCTCCTATCATTTTTGCATAATCAGCTGTTAACACAGCCCCTCCAACAAATACAGTGGTATCTATCTGTGCTTCTCTAATAGCTTTAATAGTCTCTTCCATACTAACTAACGTTGTTGTCATAAGTGCACTAAGACCAACTAATTTTATATTTTCACTTTTAGCTTTTTCAACAACAGTTTCTATAGGAACATCCTTTCCTAAATCTATAACATCATATCCGTAATTTTCTAAAATTACCTTAACTATATTTTTCCCAATATCATGTATGTCACCTTTAACTGTAGCTAAAATAAGCTTACCCTTACTTATTTTCACAGTACCATTTTTACTTAAATTCTCTTTCAAAACTTCAAAAGCACCTTTAACAGTTTCTGCCGATCTTATAAGCTGTGGTAAAAATATTTCTCCTTTTTCATACTTTGCTCCAACAATATCTAGTGCAGGAATTAGCTCTTTATTAACTATTTCAAGTTCTAACATTCCATTTTCTAAACATTTCTTAGTAGCTTCTTTTGCTTCATCTTTTAATCCTTTAATAACAATAGTTTTTAAATCCTTTGCCTCATTTGTTGTTTCTTCTAGTTTTTTTGCTCCACTCATGTTTCCACTTTGGTTACTATATATGTTAATAAAATTTTCAGCATCTTTGTCCTCATTACTTAACACCTTAAATGAATTAACAACATCCATCATCCCTTGTATATTAGGGTTCATAATAGGTAAATCAAGACCTGCACCAAAAGCTAATGCTAAAAAGGTTTCATTGATTAGCTTTCTATTTGGCAAACCAAAAGAAATATTAGAAACCCCTAAAAGTGTTTTCACTCCTAATTCCTCTTTAACTAGTCTAACAGCCTCTAATGTTTCCTTAACTTCTTTTTGCTGTGCTGAAGCTGTCAGCACAAGGCAATCTATATAAATATCTTCTTTTTTAATCCCATAGCGCATAGCTTTATCTATTATTTTTCTAGCTATTTCAACTCTATCTTTAGCCTTCGCTGGTATACCATTCTTATCAAGTGTAAGACCTATAACTGAAGCACCATACTTTTTAATTACAGGTAGAATAGCTTCCATAACTTCTTCTTCACCATTAATAGAGTTAACTATAGCCTTCCCATTATAATATCTTAAAGCCCTATCTATAACTTCTGGTCTTGTTGAATCAATTTGCAAAGGAACATCTAAAATAGCTTGTATATCCTTTATTGTTCTTATCATTATCTTTTCTTCATCTATTTTAGGTAAACCAACATTAACATCTAAGATATCAGCACCTGCTTCAACCTGCTCTATAGCTTGATTTAAAATATAATCCATATCTTCATTAATTAAAGCCTCTCTAAAAAGCTTTTTCCCAGTAGGATTTATCCTTTCTCCAACAACTCTAACACCATCAATTTTAACAACCTTAGAGGGAGAACATAAAGCATTTTGAATCACTATATCTCTCTTTTTAGGAGTTTTGTCTATCAAAAAATTTTTGATTTCAAAAATAAATTCTGGTGTAGTACCACAACATCCTCCAATTATACTTGCACCAAGATCTACAAACTTTTCTGCTCCATTTAAAAATTCTAAAGGTCCAACATTGTAAAGAGCTTCACCATCCTTAATCTCTGGAAGTCCTGCATTAGCTTGCACAATCACAGGAAGATTAGTCCAACTGACAATTTCTTTAACAACTCCTAAAAGCTGTTCTGGCCCAAGAGAACAATTTACGCCTATTCCATCTGCTCCAAGACCTTCAAGAGTTAATACCATACTTGCTGGTGTGCACCCAGTAAAAGTTCTACCATTCTCCTCAAAACTCATAGAAACTATTGCAGGAATATTAGTATTTTCTTTTGCTGCAAGCAATGCTGCCTTTGCCTCATATAAATCTGTCATTGTCTCAATAATAAAAAGGTCTGCCCCTGCATTTTCACCTGCAATCATTTGTTCCTTAAAAATATCATAAGCCTCATCAAAACTGAGAGTTCCCATAGGCTCTAACATTTCACCAATAGGTCCTATATCTTGTGCTATGTAAACATCCTTCTTGCCTCTAGCTTCATTTGCAATACCTATAGCTTTTGTAACAACTTCAGTTACAGTAAGACCTATGTGATTAAGCTTTTTTCTATTTGCTCCAAACGTATTAGTTGTTATTATATTGGCCCCTGCATCAATATACTCTTTATGAACCTCAAAGATTTTATCTGCTTTTTCTATATTAAAAATTTCTGGGTTTTCTCCAAGCTTTAGTCCTTTTTTTTGTAGCATAGTTCCCATAGCTCCATCAAACACTAAAAACTCACTCTTTATCTTTTCTCTAATCCCCACATTTAACACCTTCTCTTCTAAACTTACAATTTTTAAAATTAGCACATGTTTTGCATGTTCTCTTGTGCTTATCTCCGATTTCATTCTTAATTCCTAGTATAGCAGTAACTGATTTTCTTGGAATCAACAAGTTAGAGTCTGATACATTAAGTCCTATTCTTCTACTAGCATTTAAAGTATCAACAAAGTTCCTTTGTATTTCTAGACCTAAATCCCCATAACCAGGGCTATACCTAAAGCTCAAACTTTTATTTCTAACTTTATACTCATCATATATATCTTTTTCTATCCTATCACAAACATCTTCCACATATGCTGTTGCAATAGAATCTAAAATAATTGCTTTAGTTAAATTACTTCTTTGAACAAGTCTAATAAGCTTCTCCATTTCATTTCCAAGCGTAACTGCCATTAAAATAACCTTATCACAATTTTCTAAGCAGCTTGCAATATCATTTCCCTTTAATATTAAATTAGTACCTTCTATTTTTAAATTGCCATTCTCTCTTTTTAAATCATATAACTCATAAACAAATCTAGGCGTGACTTTAGACTTCACTTCTTCAATACTTATATCTATAAGACTATCTAACTGCTCATCTATATCTTGCCCTTTATATCCTAAATATCTTAACACTTCATTTTTATCAATCATATTACTCACCCTAAAAAATTAGGCTATCATATGATAGCCTAAACTTCTCCATATATATCAAGAGAAAATCCTTCTTCTAATACTTTTTTAGCATATTCCTTAGCTCCAAATAAAGATAAATCTTTATAATTTCCACATTGAATTTCATTTGCTGCCGGAATTTCTGTTGCTTCTAAAACAACTCTTAAAGCATTCTCTAGACCTTTTTTTATCTCATCAGTATTTTTTTCACCCCAAACACTCAAATAAAAACCAGTTCTACATCCCATAGGAGAAATATCTATAATATCTTGTATCTCATCTCTAAGGTACGTAGCTAAAAGATGTTCAAGTCCATGCATAGCTGCTGTTCCAAAACTATCTTTATTAGGTTGTAAAAATCTCAAATCATATTTACTAACTTTATCTCCAAGCTTTCCTTCTAATGTGCAACATTTTCTAACATATGGTGCCTTAACTAATCTATGGTCTAATTCAAAACTTTCTACTTTTTTCATTATATTCACTCCTTAAACTATCTTTCTATTTAATGATGCAATTATAGAACTAACACTCTCACTAATTCTCTTAGCCACATAAGCATTATTCATAGTATATAAATGTATTCCATCAACATCACTAGATGCTAAATCTATTATTTGCTCAACAGCATAAGCTATTCCTGCATCTCTTAGTGCTATTGAATCATGATCATATCTTTCAACAATTTTCATAAATTTCCGAGGAAATGCAGCTCCACACATGGAAACTATCCTTTCTATTTGCTTTCTATTTAAAACTGGCATAATCCCAGCCTGTATAGGAACATCTAAACTATTCTTATTAGCACAATCAATAAATTTATAAAAATCATCATTATTAAAAAACAACTGTGAAATAAAATGACTTGCTCCTTCCTCTTTCTTTCTTAAAAGTATTTCTACATGTTTTTCTAAAGATTCCTCTCTAGTGTAACCTTCCGGGTAACAAGCACCTGCAATATTAAAATCCCCAAACTCCCTAACACTTTTTATAAGGTCACTTGAATATCTATAATCACCAGTCAAAGACTCCCCCTTAGGAATGTCACCTCTTAAAGCTAAAATATTCTCAATTTTCTTTTCTCTAAGACCATCTAAAACTTCTTGTATTTCCTCCTTTGTAGAATTAATGCAAGTTAAATGTGCAAGTGGTTCTATATCATATTTATCTTTTATAATACTAGCTATTTCAGCAGTCCTATTATCCTTACTGTTTCCCCCTGCTCCATACGTAACGCTTATAAAATCTGGATTTAGCCCCTTTAACTCATCCAAAGTTTTATAAATAACCTCTATAGGTGAACTTGGTTTTGGTGGAAAAACCTCAAAGGATAATACAAGCTCTTTCTTCTCGAACAATTCTCTAATATTCATTTTTTACCCCCTAATTATTAATGAAAAAACAAAAAAACGTCTAAAGGTACACCTTTAGACGCTATAACATCTCAAAATTCATACCTTATCTTTCAGAAATTCTGCAGGAATTAGCACCCATAGTAAGCATAAAACTCGTTCTATTGGTTGCTGGGTTTCATAGGGCCAGTCCCTCCACCGCTCGTGATAAAGTTATTTTCTTTTCTATATTATACTTTATTTGTTATATTTTTACAAACATTTTTTGAAGTTAATCCTTTTTGAGATTTTTTTAGGTATTATTTATATATAAAAAAAGGGGGAATTATTTTGAAAAAAAAATATATTCTTATAAATACAGCTATAGTTATGTCTTGTCTTAGTTTCATCGCTTGTGGTGAGAAAACTAAAACGCCTACTGAAACAAATTCAACTAATACAAGTTCTACTAGTATAAATACTGATGATGAAAATACTGCAAAGAATGATAACGAAGAACTTAATGATGTAGATTCTACAAATATAGATAAAAATAAAGATTCAAAAACAGATACTTCAAAATCTGATACTAATAATGCTAACTCTTTTGATAGCTCTAAAGAAAATAAAAACTTAAAATATCCTACGCTTAATAACAAAGAAGTTGATAACTTAATAGATAGCTATATAACTAAAATTTTTAAGCTATATGATGGTCTAACTATGGATTATAAAATTACATATCAGGATCAAAAATTTATATCAATACATTTCTTTGGAAACATTAAATCAGAGCAAACTGCTTATCCTAGTAAATTTGAATCTACTTTAAATATAAATATAGAAAGTGCTAAAGTAATGAAACTTAATGAGGTCGTTTCTATAGATAAAGCTTTTGTAGAGAAATTCAAGGAAAACCTAGTAAAAAAATTTGATTCATTAGGAATTAGTGCAGCCGATATATTTGACTTAGATAATTTAGAAGAGGTATTGAATAAATCTGATGCTACAGGAAATTATCTTTCTGATGTACAGTCTTATTTTACAGGCAATCAAATAAATATTATCTTATCAGTACCTCATGCAATAGGTGACTATATAGAAATTGTTTTAAAATAAACTTAAGAACTTTTAACTTTTAATTCTAACTTTGAATATGATAAATAAAAAATATTTATATCATAGATGAAGGGAGAATAAAAAAATTTGAAGGATTTAGAAAAAAATATTGATAAAGAAATTAATAAAGCTATTTATACAAACAATCCTAACATAGACAATCAAAACATAACCAGATTTAAATTACCAATGGGTGCAACAGGAAACTTAGTAGGAGTATGTCCTGTTGTTCTCTCAGAATTTGAGACTAATGTTTATTGTGAACTAAGATATAAAGCTCCTATAAAAGACATTGAATCACACTCAAATAAAATAGTTTTGAAAAGATGTCTTTTTAAAGAGCACAATAAAAAACTACGAATTGAAGGTTTTATTGAAAAATTAATAACCATGACCTTTATAGATAATAGCCAGACAAAAAATACCTTAGTTACTATTCCTTTTAAAACAACTATAACCTTAAAATATTCCTATCCGCCGCAAGTAGATACTGAATATAAATTAAGATTTCCAAACTCTACTACTCGAGAAACATATTACTCACCAGCAGAAAAACTTTATTGGACACATGAATACACTAAACTTAAAGAAACTTGTGAAGAAACCCACTCTTGTAATGACAAAAAAGAATATGTAAATAATCTAATCATAACCCTTGGAATTTCAATTCTCCAAACGCAAAAAGTATTTGTTCCTGAACCATCATGCGAAGCAACTGTAATTGGGGAAATTTCGCACTCAAACTCTTTAGACAATAATGGCAAGATTAAGCGAATAGAAGTTGGTGCAGACCCATCTAACACTCTTCTTGCTAGAGTAATTAAAGATTGAATACACTAGCAAATCTGTGTCAAAGTACTATAGCTTTCCATAGTATATACTATGGAAATTTAATTAGTAAAACAACTTAAGATAAATCAAAATGGAGGGAATTTTTATTATGAAACTTAATTATTGTAACGAAGAAGTAAATTGTAATTGTGCACCTGAACCTCAGTGTTGTGAACCAAGAAGATATTCAAAATGTACACATCTTAGCCCATGTGCATACCCAGTATTATTTGAAGGTACATCAGGGTCAACAACTAATGTTCCTTATTCTTTTGACGTAACAGGAGCTATTCCTATAACAGTTAATCCTAAATCTATTGTTTGTGCAACACTTGACACAAATTGCTTAAAATCTCCAACAGTAAGTTTTGAATTTTCAGGACAAATTTTCATAAAATTTGCTGATGCTCAAACAATGCCTGCAAGAATAGAATTTGAACTTATTAAATGTGAAAATGGTTGCGAAAGCGTATGTGGATCATGGACATATTCTTATATGAATCAAGCTGCTATAGCTAACGATGAATTAACTGATACATTTGTATTTAATAAAGTAGATTCTGCTGCTTGCCCAAGTTGTGCAACTTATTCAGTAAGAATAATAAATGTAATCAATACACCAAAAGAACTTTTAATATTTGATATTAAAAATCCAACTCTTAAATTAATGGCTAAATCAGGTTGCTAATTTTTATTTATAAATCAATAAATTAAATAATAAAAAGGGAGATTAAAAACCTCCCTTTTATTAATTATATTTATTTAATATTTTATAACTATCCTCTCGTATAGTAATTCCATCTATATTCTTTTTACTTACATTCATAACATCTCCTATGACCCTATTAACCTTAAGTTCAGTGTCTGTTTCTGTCTTCTTTTTCTTTGTAATCTCATCCCACATAAAAATATTTTTTTCTTTAATTTTACTTGCTATTCTTATTAAATTAACTTGATTCTGTAAAGCTCTCTTCTCATCTCTAAGTGTATTTCTCTTTTTAATAACTCGCTTATATGCCTCTCCCATATCACCAACTAATAGCTCTCTATATTTTTCTATAGCATCTTTTTTAATCTTAGTTTTAGGAAACTTTTCAACTCCCCACTTTGCTACATTTGCTATATAAAACTCATATTGTTCACTTATCTTTTTCTCAACTTTTACAGGATAATACACACCTTTTGCATCAACACGAAAAACTTGTCTAACTTTCTTTGCTTCTGTAGATAAAGAGCTTTTATTTAAATGTTCCTCTTCTGTTTTTACAAAAACTTCTTTAATAAACTTGTCTAATACAGCTATTTCACATCCTAATGTTTCTATCCTATAAAGATTATTTGCTATTTGTTTTGGTGTAAGAATCTTCATCATTCTATTATTAATTATTTTCATGCCCTTTAAATTCAAAACATAGATATCATTATCATAAACCTTTATAGTTTTTTTGATTAGTTTCTCCTTCTTTAAAAAAACTTTAGCTGTTTTTGATAACTGACAACAAATCTCCTCTGTATTTATATTTCCATTCAAGACTAAATTATAATCTCTATAAATACTTGCATCTAACTTCAATTTATTATTAATATTTTGAACTGCTCCATCAATTTTAACCTTAACACCAATATTAAGTTTTCTCTCACCTATACTAACAGATGTAACCTCACCAAAACCTATACTCGGTCTTAAAAACTTATATTCATCTTCAACAAGATTTTCCTTAACTCCTATCCTCTTGTACTTTGACGAATAATCCCATAAAAGCTTACACTCACTATCATTCATAATTTCATTAAGAACCTCTAAAAGACATATAGGTTCATTATAATTTTCTATTTTTTCTATTTTTCCAAGTTTAAATCGCTTAGCTTTACTTATAATAATTTCATCTAAAAACTCCAATGCCATCCCCTTCTCTATAAAAGAATAACAATTAATCAACTGATTATATGCATATTCATCCTTAGAAAGTATTATAGCCTTTTCCATATTCTCTATCTTTTCATATCTTGCATAATATCTCGCAAGTGAATAACTAAAATCTACAAGATGTTTTTCTTCTAACTTCTTCTTTCTTCCCTTAATTTCTCTATCGTTAATACTCAAAACTTCATCTATAACAACAACTAAATTTTTATCTACACAACTTAAATTTTTTATCTTTCTTGAACCTTCATAAAACTTGCTTTCATTATTAATGAAAAACTTACTATTATTTATGCAAAGCTCTGTACCCACACTATTATTAATTTTAGCTATTTCATTCATTATGCTCTTATAAAAATCTTTAATTTCACTCATATGTTTAAAATGTCCAAAATCGAACTTATCAGCTACTTTACAAAGTAATTCTCTATCATATACTTCACCAATCCCTATACTAGTAAAATAGACTTGTTTTTGATTTAGCTTCCTTATAGATTCATTGATACTCGCCATTTCCTCATTATCTTGATTTTCTAAATATCCATCAGAAAAAAGTATTATACTATGCTTTAACAAATCACCTTCAAATCCATCAACTATATCAAAAGTACAATTTAAGACATCTGAAAATACAACATTACCTCTAGCTTCTAATTTTTCGTTTATATTTCTATAAATCTTAGCCACTTTATAAGATGCGTCTTCACACTTTATTGAACTTGCTATAACCTTAGTTTCACCTACTGCACCATAAGTTAAAATAGATACATAATTATTTTTTTCTTTTCTTAAAGCTTTGAGTGTTTCTTTTATATTCTTCTTTAACACCTCAAGGCTACTTTTCATGCTCTGTGAAGTATCAATTAAGATAATATGATGGTTTATACTTTCTTTTTGTTTTTTGCAAGGAGTAATATTATAAAAATTACAAAGGCTATTTCTACCTTCTAAATCTATATTTTCCTGCCCTAGAAATTCAACATTACAATTTCCTATTTTCATCAAACTTCTCCTCATAACGAACTTATATCTAAATATATGAAAAGCAATTACTCTTAATGTTAATTTTTGATATTATAAGAGTTAATTCATCTAAGTTTGACATTTTTTTGTTATGTAAAAAGCTATACCAGAAATTTAATTCTGATATAGCTTTTAATAATATTTTTACTTATGAAACTCCCTTAAACTAAAGTCCTGTTTCCTTAAACTTATGTTCCATAAACTCAGTGGCCCCATGGAATAAAGGCTTAAATAATCCGAAAAGTAGGAATATCAATGCAAAAATTCCAAGAGCAATTAAATCATTATATACATACTGCCAAATAGGCCCTGCTATCGCTTCTCTAAATCCATCTAAGGCATATTTAAACGGCCATAAAAATTCTATTCTTCTAAAGAACTCTGGATTTGTTTGTATAGGATAAATAGCACCTGAACCAGCTACTTGGAATACCATTATAACAACACATAATGCTTTTCCCATACTTCCAAATAAAGAAACAAGAGTAAATATAATAATCGTAAATGTTATAGAACTAACCCATGCTATTATCATCATGAGCCACATATTAGCAGGACTAAAGCCTAACACATACTTATCACCTAAGGTAACTATAGTTGCCTGTATAAATGATAAGATAACAAATAGTAACATCTTACCAAAATGTTTTTGAAGTAAATTTGACTTTGTGCCATCTTCAAAATCTTTTGCCTCTACTGCAAATAAAGATGTAAGAAGAAGTGAACCAACCCATATTGCTAAAACAGTATAGAATGGCATAATTCCTGCACCAAATGCAAGATTTCCATAGACCTCTTCCTGCTGAACATTAATAGGTGAAGATAAGAAACTAGCTATTTTATCTGGATTCTTACTCATCATATTAATCATATTCTCTAAATCTTTTTGATTAACACTATTAGCTTTGTCCTGTAATGTATTTAAAGTATCTTTAAACTGATCTATTTTAGTTTTAAGCTCATTTGCCTTTTCAACAGCATTATTACTAGTATTAATTCCAAAACTTGCTACAGACTGAAGCTGTGGAACTATAGCTTTTGTACTATCTAATAAGGAATTAGCATTATCAAGCCCTGAATTTAAATTACCAGCAATTTGATTTATAGTTGGTATTGTTTGTGAATATAAAGTATTCACTAAACTATTAGTATTTGTAACTACATTATTACTAACACCTTGAAGCTTACTAAGCTGGTCATTTACTTCCTGTGCATTAGGTTTTGCCTGCTCTAATAGTGATTTCATATTATTAAGCTGTTCTTGTTCATTTAAGATTAAATTCTTAACCTGTGTTAACTGCTTAATATTAGCTTCTATAATCTGACTATTGAACACACTATTTATAGATTCTAATAACTTAATGTTGTTATTAATAACTCCTAAGAATTTATTAGAAACTCCAAGAATATTTTCTATTATTTTTATTTGTCCTTTATTATCTGATGCACTATCATTCATCTTCTTAAGTCCTGAAATAAGTTTTCCCATTTCATTATTAAGATTTGTAATAGTCGGAGTATTAGAGCTTATTCCGCTTGCAACAGATGAAACACTACTTTGAGTTGAACTTATTAAATTCTTACTTGCTTCTATTACAGTTTGTAAAGAATTTATTTGCCCTGTAATTTGAGGTAAATCATTTTTCATTACGCCAAGATAACTCGCAAGCTGACTCGCACTCTCACTTGACTGATTAACATTACTCTTAATTTCTCCGATTCTAGTATCAGCTTCATCCATAACTGTTTTCAACTGATTTAGAACTGGAACATTTTCTTGTAACTTTTGTCCTAAAGCATTTGCAAGTTCTATAGTCTCTTGATTGACCACCTTAACAAAGTTATCATTAATTTGTGTTACTAGCTGATTTTTTGCAACCTCTGTAATTTTAGTGGCAATAATATTAGTCTTATCATTTACCTTATAAGTAATAGTTGGCTTAACAGGTGATGCCGTAACAAGGGTTGCTAAGTCTTTTGAAAAATCAGGCGGAATGACTATAAGAGCATAATACTGCCCATTTTTAAGCCCCTCATCACCTTGTTCTATAGTTGTAAACTTCCATCCTATATCATGATTAGTTTTAAGTTGATCAACAATTTGATCTCCTACATTAACTATATTCCCCTTAACAACAGTACCAAAATCTTCATTAACAACACCAATAGGAATATTAGCAGTATTAACATAAGGATTCCAGTTAGCTTTTAAAGTAATCCACGCATATAAAGATGGTATAAAACAAATACCTATTATGATAATAAGAGCTGCCTTATTTTTAAATATTTTTTTTATATCTCGTCCTAGAAATCTAAATATCTTCTTCATTTTACCCTCCTATTCTCCAATTCCTGATTCTTCAAATTTTTCTTCAAAACTTTTAAGTCTTGGATAAAGGATAGGTTTTAGGAAATATCCTAGCAATACAAAAATTAGCCCAAACACTATTAATGCTATAATTTCACTAACTACATGTTCAAATACTGGACCTGCTATAGCTTCTCTAAAGAGATTAACAGCATAACTAAACGGCATTATTGGTTCAACTATTCTAAAGAATAAAGGAAGAACCTGAACTGGATATGTTCCACCAGTTCCTGCAATTTGAATGACCATTAAAACAATCGCTGCTGCCTTACCAAAGTTCCCTAAAAGTCCAACTAAGGTAAAGATTATAATACAAAATACTATTGATGTTAAAACAGATGCAACTATAAATAACGGTAGACTAACTGTTTGGACTCCGAGTAGATACTTATCTCCTAAAGCAACAATTATTGCTTGTATAATACAAATACTAAGGAAGGTAAACATCTTACCAAAATGCCTTTGCCTTACACTAATTTCTTCTATTCCCTCAAACTCTGGAGGATTAGTTTTTAATAATGATGTAAGAAGTAATGCTCCAACCCATAATGCTAGAACTGTATATATAGGAGCCATTCCTGATCCATAGTTATCTATTTTAAATACAGTTTGTTGTTGAACATTAAATGGTGTTGAAATAAAGTTCCCCATAATAGCTGGGTTTCCTTGTAATAGCGAAATTATCTGGCTTAAATCATTATTATTTATCTTAGATAAATTATTTGCAAGTTCTGAAATAACACCACTAAATTGTTTTAATGTAGCCTGTAAATCTTCTGCTGTGCTAGATGCAAGAGTTGTACTATCACTAGCTGAATTAACTACACCTTGAATTTTCCCAACTAAACCATTAGCTTCATTAATTAAATTAGCTGCTGTTTTAGTTGTTTGTGATAAGTTATTTCCTATAGTTGTTAAATTAGGTTTTGTTGTATTGTTATACTGATTAATAGCACCTGAAACAGCTGATGATAATGAATTTATCCCATTATTTAAAGTATCTATCGTAGCCTGTTTAACAACACCTGCCTGATTGATATTATCTGTGGCAAGACCTAATGTTTGAAGCTGATTATTAACTATACTAGAAATATTCTTTAAGTTTCCAATCATTCCTGAAACTACATTAGTATTAACAACACTATTAACCTTTTCTAGGAAAGTAGTTACATTCCCTAAAACACTATTTATATTAGTTAATCCTGTGCTTACTTTAGAAATAATAGCCTTTGCTTGGTCTGCTTGAACAGAACCACCATTAAGTTCTTGTATCTGTGTCTTAATATTATTTATATTAGCATTCACAGTTTCTAAGTTTAAAGCAACATTATTAAACGCTGTATTTAATGTACTATTAGTGTTATCAACTATTTGCCCTGTATTAACAGTAGCTGTTTGAACATTATTAAGCGTTGAAGTTATTCCCGGAAGTGCTTGTTTTATACTACCTATATACCCTCCAAGATTTTTTGCCCCTGAATCCACATTGGCTAAAACATTATCTATTAAATCCATATTATTATTTATATTAATAATTGAACTTTTAAGATTAATAATTGCATCCTTATTTTGCTCTAGCTTATCACCTACAGGGTTTAGCTTACTAAACACTTCTTCATTAACAGCATTAACAAAGCTTGTTTTTATCTGATCTACTAAGGTAGACTCAGCAACTTCTGTAATTTTATTAGCAACAGGATTTTCCTTTGTATTTACTTTATATATAATATCTGCTTTAGTTGGATTATCCGTTGTAATGCTTGCTAAATCTTTTGAAAAATCTTTTGGAATTTCTATCATTGCATAATACGTTCCATCTACAAGTCCCATATTTGCTTCTTGTAAACTTACAAACTTCCAGCCAATCTTATCATTAGAATGCAGTTCTTGTATAACTCCATCCCCTATATTGATATTCTTACCAGCAAGAGTTGCTCCTTGGTCTTCATTAACAACAGCAACAGGTAATGTTCCTGTATTCGAATATGGATCCCAAGCTGCTTTAATATTAATCCAAGCATATAATGAAGGAATTATGCAAAGCCCTCCAATTATAAGGATAGCAATAGGATTCGTAAATATACTTTTGATATCTCTTGAGAATACTTTAAATATCTTTTTCATCTTCTCCCTCCTCTTTTGTTTAATATTACAAGTAATACTTCAAATTTTACTTTATAATTAAAAAAATTGAAATCTGCACTCATATTTTATCTTTTACCAAAATTACTTAAATAATTTATACACTTATAAACAATATATCAAAAATTAGTTTACTCGTAAACTAATTTAAATAAGCAAAAAACGCCCTTGTATTTAATCAAAGGCGTTTTATAAAAGCTAATACACTTTTTCTTGCGTTACATGCTCATACTTATCAACTAAAGTATTTTTTCCCTTATTTAAATTATTATTTTCACTTTTAAAAACTAACTTAAGCAAAACAGGTGTAACTATAGTAGTTACAACTACAACTATTACTATAGGTGCTAAAAACTTAGCATTCATAAGTCCTATCGCAATTCCTTTACTTGCTACAATAAGAGCAACTTCTCCCCTTGAAATCATTCCTACACCTATTTGCAATGACTCCTTGCTACTGTATTTACATATTCTAGCCCCAAAGAAACATCCAATAATTTTAGTTAATACTGCTACTAACAATAATAAAATAGTAAAGAATATTATCTCAGAAGTCATTCCTGTTAGTTCTACTTTTATCCCTATACTAGCAAAAAATATTGGTGATAAAAGCATATAGGACATTGTTTCAAATCTAGCATTTATATAATGAGTTTTAGCTGTATTAGAGATAATAAGCCCTGCTATAAATGCTCCTGTAATATCAGCAACACCAAAGAACTCTTCAGCTACAAATGAAAGTAATAAACATAGTGCAAAAGCAACAATTACAAATCTTCGTAAATCTCTTTTATATCCCCCAACCCATTTCATAAATATATAATGGAAGATAACTCCCATAATTCCAGCAAAAATAAAAAATAAAAGTATCTTTAGAAGAACTATTCCTATATTAACAGAAGAATCAGCCATACTCGTAATTAGTGTAAGACCAATAACTCCAAGGATATCATCTATCAAAGCTGCTCCAAGAATCGTATTTCCAGCTCGCGTGTTTAGCTTGCCCATTTCCTTAAGCGTCTCAACTGTAATACTAACTGAAGTAGCAGTTAAAATAATCCCTATAAAGATATTTTCTAACATAGCTTTTGTACCTACATTATCATTAAAGAAGTATGAAACAGCAATTCCTCCTATAAGTGGTAAAATAACACCAAGTACAGCCACTAAAAAGGATACCTTACCTGTCTTTTTAAGCTCATTAATATCTGTCTCAAGCCCTGCTGTAAACATGAGAATAATAACTCCAAGTGATGCTATTTGTTGAATAAAATCTGTTTCGTGTAAAATATCTAAGGCTGCTGGCCCTAGAACAAGACCTGCTATAAGCGCTCCTACAACTTGTGGCATATGCAATTTTTTTGTAATCAAGCCGAGTAATTTTGTGCTCAACAAAATAATTGCAATGTCGAATAAAAATTTGTGTGACATCACAATTGTCCCCCTTAAATTAAAGTATAATAAAGATTATATTCCTAAAATTATCCAAATTCAACACTAGTTTCACTTAGTTTTTTTAAATTTTTATATTTCAAAATCTGCTTATTACCTTTACATTAAGGCTATTCTCTTAATATCTCTATATAACTCCAAATTTTACCTTTTAAAAAATTAACAAAACTTAACAATACATCTAAAAATACTAACCATAAAAGAAAAACTAGATCTCAAATAAAATTTGCGAAATGTGATAAAATTATATATATAAGGAAATACATAAGCCCTATCTACACAATATTAAATATTAAACAAAGGAGAAACAATGATAGTAAGAGATACATTTACTTGTCCATTAGAACTTTCTTTAGATTTAATAAAAGGGAAATGGAAACCTATAATTATTTGGATATTAAGACATGGTCCAGCTCAATTGTCCTATTTAGAAAAAACTATAGAGGGCATAAACCAAAAAATGCTTATTCAGCACCTTAAAGAGTTAGTTGAATATAAAATAGTTGATAAAAAAGTATATGATGGATATCCTTTAAAAGTTGAATATTTTTTAACTGACTGGGGAGAAAGATATCTAGATGGACTTATAATATTTCAACAAATAGGAAAAGAGTTCCTAGAGCAACATTAGTTGCTCTAAGAACTCTTTTTAATTATTCTAAAGTCGTCTATATAAATTTTTTAAATGAGTCTTACTCGTGTCTGTATAGCCCTGTAAGTTTAGCCTCTTCTAATATATGACCTCTCATAGCGCTATATAAGTCATTTACAAAGAAGTTTTTCTCTAAATCTAATTCACAATCTAAAGCATAAACTCTTAACTCATATGTGTGTGTACAATTTGGTGGTGCCATTCCACCATATACTGCTGCCTCTTCTCTTGAAAGAGCATTTTCACCCATCATAGCTGCTCCCCAACTGTTAATTCCTTGTATGAAATCTGTTGCTGTTAAACTCTCATTTTCTTCTACTTTAGTCTTCTTAAGGTTAGCTCCTGCCCAGTGTACCCATGTGAATCCACAAACTGGCATAGCATCGTGATCATCTAATATAAATGCAAAAGTTTTTGCTCCTTTTGGTGCATCTAATATTTCAAAATCTATTGATCTTGAAGGCATTCCTTTTGTGAATTCTTCACCATGCTTTCCAAATCTGTCCTCAAAATGACCTTCTTCGTTTATTGATTTACTTATTATTCTCATCATAAATTTTCCTCCTATGTCTAATACCTTTTTAATTTTACTTTTAGTTTTAAATTTACTGCCTATCTACAATATTCATTATACAAGAAGTAAAATTAAAGTGAAGTACCGACTTTTTTGTGTGTGTCCTAATTTTAATAAAGTTAATTTACTCAATTCTTTCACTTGCTACATCTATATAGTCTTGCATAAGTTTATTATCCTTTGATATTATGTCTTTCTTTCCATCATTTTTAAATACTATCTTCAAAATAATAGGCGCTAAAATAGTTGTTGCAATAACCATAATAACAACAGGTACTAAAAACTCCTCTGCCATAAGTCCTACTGCTATACCCTTACTAGCAACAATCAGAGCAACTTCTCCTCTTGAAACCATTCCTGCCCCAACTTGTAATGCTTCTTTATTAGAATAAGAAAATACTTTTACTCCTATAGCACCTCCTATTATTTTAGATATTACAGCTATAAGAATAAGTATTATTGTAAAAATAACAGTATACAAATCTAAGGATTTAACTTCTAACTTTATACCTATACTTGCAAAAAATATTGGAGATAATAATAAATAAGATAATGTTTCAAACTTCTTATTTATAAAGTTTGTTCTTTCAGTATTAGAAATAATCATTCCTCCAATAAATACACCTGTTATATCTGTTACTCCAAAAATATCTTCAGCTAAATATGCTAGTCCTAAACAAAGAACAAATGACATAATAACAAATCGTCTCATATCCTTTCCATGCTTTGTTGTCCAAGTAAGAAATAACTTTCTTATTACCACTCCAATTATTGCTGCTATAACAAAAAATAGTAGTATCTTCACAAGAACTATTCCTAAATTAACTGTAGAATCTGCCATTCCTATAACTATTGTAAGACCTATTATCCCTAAAACATCATCTATTAGAGCAGCACCAAGTATTGTACTGCCCGCTCTTGTGCCAAGTTTTCCAAGCTCTTTAAGAGTTTCAACAGTTATACTAACAGATGTTGCTGTTAAAATAATCCCAACAAATATATCCTTAAGAATAACATTAGAACCTTTTCCCTCATGAAATATCATAGCTATAATAGTTCCTCCAACTAAAGGAATTATAACGCCTAAAATAGCAGCTGCTAAAGAAGCTTTCCCTGTCTTCTTAAGTTCAGATACATCTGTTTCAAGTCCTGCTGTAAACATAAGAACAATTACACCAAGTGAAGATAATTGATTTATAAAATCAGTTTCTTTTAGCAATCCCAATACTGTAGGACCTAAAACTACACCAGCTATTAAAGCTCCAACCACCTGCGGTAGCTTAAGCCTACTAGTAATAATACTAAATATTTTTGTGCTAAGAAGTATTAGTGCCAAATCCAACAAAAACTTATGTGACAAATTAAACGCTCCTTTCTATTCAACTAAAAATAAGCAAGGATTATTAGTAAACTTGTTTGCTAATTCATAAGTAAATTAAAAGACTTTACACTAATAAATTCCCCATATTTCATTAAAAATATTAAAAAAAGAACTCTACTTCAAAGACTAAAATTAAGTCTTTGAAAGCAAAGTTCTTATTGAAATCAATATTTCTTCTAAAAAATTACCATGAATAGAAAAGTTTTTGCAACATATAAATAAGCCCTAGACCTGTCATAGTATATAAAACACCATAAAAAACTTTTTCAAACATTGCAAATCTAGCCTTATTAAATAACCTCACTCCTCTACTATTTAAAAATTCTATAAATTCATCCATTTCCTTTATTTTTGTTTCACTATAAATAATTAATACAAAATAAGAATTCTTACTTCTGATACAATATTCTACCCCTTCAGTTTCAAAGCTATCTCTAATCTTTCCTGCCGACCTGATTTTTTCAAGCTTTTCTCTGCCTTTTGTAACAAGCTTATAATCTATATCAAATCCATACCATATAAATTCTTCATCTGTAATAAAAGCATAATTAAATATAGCTGACCTTCCCCAATAAAAAATAGATGGTAACTCATATTCTATACTCTTTAAAATATTTTCATTTTTTAACTCTTCATTTATTCTATTCTCAATAAACAACTTCATCATTTTTGAATTTTTAACGCCATAAATTGCTTTTTTCAAATCTTCATTTTTATTATCTATATATTCTAATGCCTCTTTTTCATCTATATCTACATCAAAGTCAATGTTTCTCTCTTTAAGTTTCTTCAAAACTCTAAAAACATCTTTCTTTATAACATCCTTCTCCTCACCATTCAATTCAACATTTGGTAATTCATTTTCATCAATTTCTTCTATTACATTCAAATAATCTTTATCTTTCATATTACTGATTTTCCTCCTTTATCATATTTTTTATAAGTTTCTTTCCTCTTAGCACTCTAAGATAAATAGCATTCTCCGACATATTTAAATCCTTAGCTATCTCTGCTGTTTTATCATCATGATAAAACTTTCTAATAAAAATTATTCTATCTATTTCATCTAGCTTATTAATTGCTTCTCTTAAAACCAAGCGTGAATCTATATCTATGTCTTCACCTTTAATCTCTTTTAAAATCTCATCACCATATAAATTACTTTCATGTTTTTTCTCTTTTCTAAGTCTATCTATAGCAGTATATTTTGCAATTGTACAAATCCAATTTTTAAAATTCTTTTCTTCACTAACAAATTTATCAACATTCATCCATACTTTTAGAAAAGTTTCATTTACACATTCTTTGCTGCTTTCTCTTTCATTCAAAACACTATATGCAACCTTAAAAACCAAATTAGCATATTTGTTTATAACTTCGTCTAAAGCTTCAGCCTTCTTAGCTTTGAGCCTTTCTATATAATTATTACTTCGCAAAAAACCGCCCCCTTTATGAACATTTATTTCTTCCATCATTTAACTATATAGTCGAAAGTCATCTTAAAAATCTTTCAAAAAATCCCAATTATTAATTAAAAAATAATAAAATTTATTAAACCCTAAATTATTTTCAAATCTAGTAAACAAATAAAGTTATCAAAACAAGATTAGTAGTTATTACTAGTTTTTAATACTAATTTAATTGTGTTATACTAATAAAATCCCAATA
>JBOFRC010000404.1:0-26941 GCA_051650825.1 Sarcina sp.
TACCATTAGATTTATTACATTGTAATTTTAAAGAATAATTAAAACCTAGCGAGACATCCTCTTTAATGCTCCAAGAAGGATTTCCCCATAAGCTCCAATTTTGAATATTACCAGTATTAAATACTGGATTAGATATAAAATTTATACCACTTGTACTAACTATTTTCGCTTGAATATTTTGACTAGTCTGCTTAAACTCTGTGAATTCTTGTTTGCTTGTAAAGTTATTAAGCTTTACATCAGTAGAACTATTTGCACTATTTATAGCTTCAGTCTTAGCTTGATTGACAGTTGAACTAACTGTATTAATAATTGCGTTTGATGTAATTTTCTGTTCTGCACTTGTGAGTCTACTTTCATGAGAATTAACCTTTACATTGATTGTGTTTGTTGTAGTTTCAACTTGTGATACTTTACTTGATATAGCATCAGTAGTTATTTTTATATCAGCTTTTGCTTGATTAACTTTTTCAGTTGTTATATCTAATATTTCTTTACTTGTATCTAATTGAGAACTTGCTGATAACTGCTTCCAACTAATTTCATTTATAATAGTATCTTTACCTGTATTATTCCAATCACATAATATTCTCAATTGAATATATGCTGTTGCTTTATCTGTTTCATTCCACCAACCTTCTACTACTCCATTTAATGTAGTTGATCCACTGACAAAATAAACACATGCTCCATTCGCTGCATTATTTATAACATTTTTATTTTTATCATATCTTTCAACACCTACATAAAACTGTGCTCCTGTTGTTGTAGCATTAACTTTCCAATAAAGAGGCTTTGTTCTATCAAATTTAATTAAAGTTGGTACTGTTTTAATCCACAAGTTACCTTTTACAGTTATTTTATTATCATTAAACAAAACCTTACTATTATTAACACAATCAAAGCCATCTGCAATATTTACTTTATAACCTTGTGGAAGTAACTCCTGACCATTAACTTTTGTTTGCTCATTTATAGAAGTTTTATTTGTTAAATTAACCTTGACTGTTTCAACTTCCTTATTAGTATTACTAACAGTTTGTGTTATTGAATCTGTTGTTGTTTTAATCTCTGCAAATTTACTATTAGTACTAGTTATAACCTTAGTAACTTCTGTATTTGTATATCCTTTAGAATCATTCAAAGCTTTATTTGCTTTGTTTTGTGCATCAGTAGCAGCATTACTAATAGCTTGATTTTTAGCAGTATTGATTTTTCCATCAACTGCATTAATAGATGCAGTATGACTTACTGTTGTAGTTTCAACACTTCCAACTCTTTGAGTTATAGAATCTAAGTCTTGCTCTATTCCACTAACTTTATTTTTAGTATTAGTTACTTCTGTATTAACAGTAACAATATCATTTTTATTTTTCGTTGCATCACTTTGAGCTTTATTAGCTTTATCAATTGCACTATTAGCAGTACCAGTAACAGTATTAATTTGAGTTGTATGTGTATTTACAGTTGCTTCTGTACTTGATAGCTTACTACTCATAGAGTTTAAATCTCTTTCAAGTATATTAGTCTTACTTTCTACACCTGTTATTTTTCCAGTATTGCCATCTATCTTAGTTGTGTGAGAACTTATAGTGTTTTTCATACTGTTCACTGTTGTAACTGTAGTATTATAATCATCTTTTAATAAAACTTCTTTACCATCTTTAACTATCTTTGTATTCGCTATAGCAGTTTCAATTTTTCCATTTGAAACATTAATTTGAGTAGTATTACTTTCAGTCTGCGTCTGAGTTCCATCAGCCTTACTCTTAAGGCTTGTAAAGGCTACTTCTAAGCTTTGATTCTGATTATCTAGCCTTACTTTACTCCCTTTTATTTGACTTGTGTTAGTATCTTTATTGAACCCACTAGCAAAACTATTATAATTAATCTGCTTTTCACCAACAGCATCTGGTGCAATCATATTTTCTTTTATGATGTTAGTTCCTAAAGCTTTTTCTTTTATGCCAGTATGATCTATCAAAGTTCCTGTTCCTGTTTCATCAAAAATACCAAAAGTAAAATTACCTTGTGCATCTTTTCCAGCTTGCATTCTAACTTTATTATTTTTATCTTTCCATTGTTGTGTAGGTCCTACAATTTCTATTCCACCATCAGCGGATTTAATTTTTACTTTAGATGTATCAATTTCACCTGTATTGATTTTATTGGCATTAACATTAACTATATTTGCATCAGTTACAAATATAGTATTCATATTAAGTCTGTCTCCAGTAATTCCACCTGTTTGAATATTTTCTGAACTAAGATTACCATTAACTATGTCCTGAATATTAGCAACATCACCTTCAAGAACTCCTATTTTAGCTGTTTCGACCTCTAAAATACTAATTTTTGCATTTGTTGCTTGTAAATCTGCTATATCAGCCTTGGTTGCTTGTAAATTAGAAATCGTTGCATTTGTTGCTTGTAAGTCTGTTATATTCGCTTTTGTTGCTTGTAAATTTCCTATATTTGCATTAACTGCATTTAAAGATGTTATATCAGCTTTATTAACTATTAAATTTTCTATTTTTGCATTTACTACATCTAAATTAACAACTTTTCCAACTTCTATATCAAAGTTTTTAATTTGTTCCTTGTCAATTTCATCTACAGTAGAGCCATCTATAGTACCATTATCAGTTGTTACGTTATCAATAGTATCTGCTGTATCTTGTAAATCTTGTTGTAAATTTTCAAAACTAAGTATTGTATTAGATAATTCGCAAGTATTTTTAGTTGGATCTTCTGGATATTCAGTTATTTTAACGATTCTTTGTTTTTCTTTTAATTTATGAGTTTTTGATAAAAGAGTTATTGTATCACCAAGCTTATAATCTAAGATATCTTTATAATATTTATTTATTTTAGCGAGGTTCACAATTTCTAAGTTATAAGATTTAGCCGGTTTAGATAATTCATTTAACTTATATTCTCCATCTTCCTTTAAACTTTCTTTAGAAGTATATCTTTCATCTTTCCAAAAATAAGTTTTAATTTTATTAGAATATTGAAAGTTTTCAATGTATTTTTTATTGTTATTTATAGACTCAATTGTTAATCCATCTTTACCCTCAACTATTAATCTTGTTATAAAATCATACGTATTTGATTGTGTTTCAATATTTTTAAGATTAAGTGATTCTGCAAAATAAACGCCCTTATCTTCGCCTATTTTTTCAAAAATAAATATTTTTTTATTAATAGCATCTACTTTGAATTCTGCTCTAAATACTTTTTTTGCTTCTTTTAAAATTTTAAAACTTGTGACATTTGTAAGTTTAATAGTTCTTTTTCTTAAAATATTTGAACTTCCAATAATCCATCCTGTTCCTGCAAAAGCAAGATTTAAACATTCCTCAATAGTTGTTGTAACTGTATTAAAATGTTCAAAAAATTTTCCTTCTAAATCTTCAAAATTTAAAGAGCAATAAACTTCTAATATATTATTTCTAGTATTTACTTCTTTGATAACATACTCATTTAATTTGGTTCTTATATACCCTTCTTCTTTTATATCATTTTTAAATAAAGCATTTAAAGGATATTTAAAAGAAAGTGTAGAATCAAATGTTGTGAGTTCACTTTCAATACAAAGATCACTATAATTATTTATATTAGCCATCAATTTTTTATTTTGATTAAGCAGTTTTAGCATCTTCTACACCTCTCATATTATTATTTCAAATCTACTACAAGTCCACCTGCTTCAAGCTTTGTGATATTTATTTCAGACTGTGCTACTGCAAGTTTTTTAAGAACCTTTCCATTGCTTATTATTTCAATTACATAATTACCTTGTGCTAAAGTTGGTTTATTTTCCTCAACAACGGGAACTGATTCAACATCAATTACTTCAGGCATATTTTCTTTGTATATATTTTTATTTTTCTTCTTAGCCATTAATTTTCCACCCCATTTTTAACAAATTCATCTTCGATTTTATAGACTTCTAATTCAAATGCATTCATATCTGCCCTAACTTCAACTTTATTAGCAGTATATAACTCCATATTTGAAATATTTTTATTTACAGAGGCATTAGAACCATCTGTACTTATACTTGCACTCATATATACTACTGGTTGTCCATTTATTTCACTTGTTCCATTTAGCGTAATATTTTTAGTTGTTTTTAACATAATAATCCTCCTAAAGCCACATAGGCTTATATTTTATTTTTATTTGCATGTTATTTTTTGAAAAGCTTATATTATTAATTCCAGGAATTAAAAAAGGAAACTCCCAAAAATCCGTATCATCAAATTTGTTAGATGTTTCCTCTAAGACAGTTCCTTTATAACTATCAAATGTTATTTTTTTATTTGCTTTTAAATTTTTAATTTTAATAGGATCTTCTGATAGCCCATTTATAACTAAATCTATTGTATCTATTGTAGGTATTATTTCTAATATTATTGGAACTTGTTTATTCCCAACAACATCAATTTGCTTATTAGATACATTGCTACAATTTAGTTCAATTTCATCACTATATTCATATCCTATAAATTCTAAATCAACAAATAGCCAATCATCAAGACCTGCTTCCCTTTCATCAGATTGCTGAAAATAACAATGATAATTATTAGATAAATTTCTAAATTTAATATCACATTCTATAACATTAGTCATAAAATTGCTTATATTTTTTAAAATAGCATCTCTATTAAAAGCTCTAAATAATAATTCTATTTTTATTGTTTTAAAAGTTATTATACTATCTAACAAATGAGGAACTTTTGAGTTCTTATTCCATTCAGCTATAACTTCTATATTAGATGTTGATATATATTTTTTTTCAACTTTGGCACCAAATTTTTTTATATCAATGTTATTAATCCTCAATATTAGCGCCTCCTCTTTGTCTTTAAAGCTAACATATTAGATGTTTTATTATAGATAGCTGAACCATCTAAATTAACTTCTATATCACCTTGCAGTTTTATATTTTTAATAGTGTCTGCAAATGTTGATGCTATAACTTTTGCAAGTTCATCATAATTAATATTTAAATTTGTACTAGAATCTGATGTATGAATTTGAGTTGATGCATTAACTAAATTTTCAGATTTAACAGTATTCGAAGTGTAATATTCTCCATTAACAACCATATTTTCATATGTGCTTGGTATATTATTTTTAGATAATTTATTACTATCGTGATTTAATGAAAAACCTGATGTTTGTTTACCATTTCCACCTGTTGGAGGACTACCAGAAGTTTGATACTTCGTTGTTATACTAAGTGTTCGAGGCTTTGTTGCATTATCAGCTGCTGTTTTTATATCATTTAAATTAGTAATTACACCTTCTTTATTTACATCAATTTTAATAGGTGTTCCATTCAGCATTACAATACCACTTTTAGTTCCATCAGCTTTTGTTGTTATGTCTTCAAGTGATGTAACTATTTTTCCATTTGCATCAACCATTTGCCCTGAACTATTTACAGTTAAAGTTTCAGATTCTTTTAAAGCAGTTCTTATATTCTTTTGTGTATCTGAATATTCTTTTCCAAGCTTCTCCATATCTTTCCCCATAGCAGCAGTATGACCACCACTTTTACTTTGCATATCGGAATACAGACCAATTATTTGACCACTTCGTTCATCAACTTTTACAGTTACATTCTCCCACATTCCAGAATGCTGATTATAAAGACTATAAGTTCCATCAGCAGTTATTTTGCTTAATCCTGCAAAGTTTGAATTATATTGTTTAACTAATTCTTGTGCTTTTTTATCTTCAAGAGTTAAGACTTCACCAGTATATTTATTTATCTCCCCTAGAATTTCCGGATTTTTTTCACCAGTTATTCTTAATAATTCATCGTACAACTGATTTTGAGCTTCTATCTTTTTATCTCTGGTTTCAGTATGTTTATCTATTTGTTCTTGTAATTTCACTCTTTCTTCTTCATTCACAAGTGGTAATTTTTCCTGCATAATCTGAATTTGTGTATCATAACTTGCACTTATTTTAGCAATCTCATCATCACGAAGTTTAGCTTTCTCTTGTATTAAACTTGATGCAGTTTCTAAGTCTAAAGATGCTATTCTAGCTCCAAATTCATTTTTAGCATATAAAATTTCTTCTTGTGTTCCTCCAAGTGCTTCTAATTCTATTTGCTTTATCTTTGAAACTTTAGCTTCGATATCTTTAATTTCTTGCTCATTTAAACTTCGTTTTTCAGTAACAGCTAAATCTTTTATAGCATAAATTTCTTTTTCAAGTTTATCAACTTCAGCTATTTGAGCTTCTGAATGTTTTTGAAGTATTTCTAAAACTTTCTTTTCGCTTTCATCAATCTTTTCATCATCGAGTTTAAACATCTCAGAAAGTGCATTATTACCCTCTTCTTGTTTTTCTTTTATTAAAGACACAGCACTATCACACATATCTGAAACTGTATCAGTAAAATTTTGTACTTCCTCTTCTGTAAGAACTTTATCAAAATTCATTTCATTTAGTGAGCTATTAAAATCTAATATAGATCTTTGTGATGTTTTAACTGCTTCTTGGAAGTCTTCACTTATGTTAGATCCAAACTCTTCATAAACAAGACCTAACTTAATAAGCTCTTCTCTAGACTTTAAATGTGAGTTATTAACTTTATTCAATGTTTTTTCAAGCCCAGTCATATCATCAGTTACATCAAGAACTGTTTTACTCATCATTTCTGCATTAGTTTTAGTTACTTTCATTCCTGCTGCAAGTGCTACAATTCCAGTTCCAAGACCTACTGTTAAAGGATTTATTTTCAAAAACGAACTTGCAAGTTTTGCTATTCCTTTTGTACTTGTAGCTGCACTAGCAGTTCCAAGTGCAGTTGTTGCAGTTGCATTAGCTCCAAGTGCAGCAGTTGAACGCCCAAACATACTTACAAGACCACCTATACCTTGTGTTATTCCTCCAACAGCTTTTAAAGCTCCACCAGTTGCAAATGTTAAAAGTCCCATTTTAACTATTGTTTGTTGAGTTCCTTCACTTAAATTTCCAAACCACTCTATTAATTTACTTAATTTATCTACCATGCTATTAATGTGTGGTAAAAGTTTTTCACCTATTTGTATTCCAAGCCCCTCTAATTGACTTTTAAGCTTCGTTAAATTACCTTTTGCATTATTCTGCATAGTTTTAGCCATTTCATCTAAAGCACCCTTAGAGCCTTTTATTTCTCTATTTAACTTTGAATATTCTTCACTTGTACCACTTAAAAGTGCATTTAAAGTGTCTATTTGTGTTTTTCCACCTATCATCGCAAGATAAGTATTTTTCTGTTCTTCAGTACAAGTTGCAAGTTTATCTCCAAGTTCATTTAAAACAACATTCATACCCTTGAATTTACCTTCACTATCAAAAGCACTTAATCCAAGTTGTCCCATCGCAACCCCAGCTTGTCCTGCTCCTGAGGTTAAATTAATAAGAACTGAATTAAGTGCATTACCTGCCTCAGAACCTTTTTTTCCTCTATTAGCTAAAATACCAAGATAAGTTGCTGATTCTTCTAAAGGAACATTTAAATTTTTAAGAGTACCTCCACATGCAATATACGCTTCCATCATCGCATCTGCTGTTGTGTTAGATTTTCTTTGTGCCTGTGCACAAACATCAAGATATTTGGTTAAATCTTCTACACTTAATCCTAATGCACTTAAAGAGTCAGTAGTTAAATCAGATGCTCTTCCTAAATCTAGGTTACCTGCTTCTGCCAGTCTCAAAACAGGTTCTATTCCAGACATTATTTGTTGAGTGTCCCAACCAGCAAGTGCCATATAACTCATTGCATCTGCTGCATCTTTTGCACTTTTAGAAGTATTTGCACCCATCTCTTTAGCTTTAGTACTCATTTTTTCAAGTTCTGAACCTGTAGCACCTGATATAGCTTCAACATTACTCATAGCTGCTTCAAATTCCATGCTGGCTTTAACTGCATATCCTGCAAATGCAACCATAGGAGCTGATAACATCATCATATTTCCACCAGCGGTACTCATACCTTGTCCAAACTTAGATATTTTTTCGCCTGATTTTTCTATCTGTGTTCCAAGCTCTTGCATTTCTCTTTTATATTTTTCAAGTGCTTGCCCTGCCATCGCTTTATGTGTGCTTTCAATTTCATCTGTTAAATTTGAAAGTTCAGCTTCTGTAAGATTAATATTTTGTTCTGTTTGCCTTAGAGAATTTTTCATATTCTCTAATTGTTTAGTTACTTTTTCAACTGCTTTTTCATTAACTTCTTCTGCACTTGTGAGCTTTTCAAGTTCATCTTCTTTTTGGGCTATTGCAGTTTTAGTTTCGGTCATTTTCTTTTTATACACTTCAAGTTTAGTATTAGTAGTAGTATATTTTTTCTCTAAAGTACTTAGTTTTTTTTGTAGTCCTTCTTGAGAATTTTCAAATGTTTTACTAGATTTAGAAGTTAACTTGTATTCTTTATCTAAATATTTAAGTTCTCTATTAAGAGCTGTTATTTGCTTTGTAGCACCTTTATCCTGTACTCCTAGAGTAACTAGTAAATTTTCTGACATTTAACCACCTCCTACTCTATAGATTTAAGTTTTATTGTTTCACCTTCTATTACACCTTTTTCTTTTTTATCTGTTGATTTTCCTCTTTTGTCTTTTTTATTATTTAAATCAGAATATATATCAAGTTGTTTATATACTTTTCTAAGTGTACTACTCCAAAATTCTTTTTCACTTTTATTTAAAATAGTTGTGTAACAATAATATAAAAAATCTAAATCTATATCCTCAATGTTTGTTTTTTTTTAGTCTTTTTACTATCAGTACTTTGTGGCATAGATCTAGTTACAATATCTATAACATCATCATACAATGTTAAAAGTAAGCCTATTATATTAAATTCAAATATTTCATCTTCAATAGGTGTGTCTGGCGTTTCTTTATGTCTTAAAGATGCTGCTAAAAACCCTAGTATATCCTCATCATTTAGATTAGTTATACCAGCAACGGATTTTAAAAAGCTTTTTCCTGTCATTTTTTTATAAACTGGAATACTAGCAACATCAAAGCAAAGAATATAATCTTTATCATCAATTGTGTATTTATTAACTTTTTTTATTAAATCCATAATGCTCCTTTATTAAAAAAGCTAGCCTAAAAAGACTAGCTCCTCTTATTACTTCTTAATTTTCAAACTTTCTTTTGCTGGAGTTTCTGCCTCAGGTGGCATTGTAACAGTTTTAAAGAAGTTTGTAATATCTTGTGCTGTTACACCATCTGCATCACTCTCAAACTCTAAATCTAATGCTCCCCCCAGTTCAGGACAAGGTAAAGCTTTTCCTGTAATAGTTATAACATCATACTCTATTCCATCTTTTATAGTTGTATTTTTAGCCTCATCTTTAGCTAAAGTACAATTATAATAAAGCTTAAAAGTTGATGAACCATCACTATTTGTTTGTTCATATGCTACTGCAAATTTTCTAGCTCTATCTGTAGATCTACTAACTTTTTTCCCTTTAATAAAATCTTTACCCATTATTAATGCTTCTGTCTTTGTCGCTAACTCTCTAACTAAAATTGTAAGATCCACAGATGCTGTCTTTTTAACATAAGTATCTTGTGTATTATCAGAGTAAGCACTTCCTTCTGTGTAGTTACTTGTAGATGTTATTTCTTCAAGCCCCCAAAGTCTTATAGCTTCAAGATAATTTAATTCTCCAGCTACTGTAAGTTCTTGTTCCCATATGTGTAATTTTGTACATCCTTCCGGTCTTCTTGCTACTGCTCCTGACATATTATCACTCTCCATATAATATTTTTTTGAATTTAAAAGGAGTGTTAAACACTCCATTATCTTCTTGTAATGTTTGATTTATTTGATTTAATTTAAATCCATTATCAAGCATTATTTTTAATATTTTCTTCTTATTTAACTCAATATCTTTTCTACAATAAAAATTAAGTAGAATAGTGTATTCTATACTTTCAAACTTATTATCTGAAAAATTCAAAGGCTTTGAAATATGATTAAATACAACGCATTCGTCAGTTTCATTTCCTCTATGAATATAAAAACACTTAATATTTTCTTTTTTAAATATATCAAGTAATAATTTATTCAATTTATCACCTCATACAATTTCTTACTTCTTCTTTTAATCTAGTTTTTATTTTTCTTTTAACTTCCTCTTCTGCTGCTTGAACTGCTCTAGTAAACCACATCTGATGCATATTTATATAAAGTTTCCCTCTAAAGTTCCAACCATAGTTAAAATATCCCCACTGATGGAACCATAAAGGCTTCCATTCATCAAAACTAACTATTTCATTAGAAAAACCTACATCTAAAAAATAGCTACTTCCATAATCTCTAACTTCACATTTACCAGCTTTTTGTCCTGCTACTGAAAATGAAGCTCCACTTCTTATTGAATTAAGAACAACATTAGCAGCTTCTTCAACTGCTTTTTTAGATTCAATTCTTGAAAGTCTATCAAGCTTTTTTATTAAAGTATCTACTCCTTTAATATTAATACTCATTCAACTAACTCTCCTTTTATAACTAAATAAACACCTTTATTTTCTATGTCATTTAAGGATTTTATATTGTAAATTTCATTATTAAAAATAACTCTATCCACTCTTTTAATATTTTTTCTAAATCTAATACAAAATGTTTTTATATCTTGTACACCTTCACCTTGCGCAAGTAAAATCTCTTCAAATTTTACATTTGATACTTTAGCTTTCATCGTTAAAATATTTTCCCATTTTTCTACAGGAATTCCATCATCATTTATTCCACAAATATATCTTTGTATTTGAATATTATGTCTAAATTCTCCTGGATTAATTTTTTTCATAAAACCACCTTAGCAATTAACTAATTGAATTATTAAAGATTGTAATGATAAACAATAACTTGGATTTTTATCAGTATTTCCATCAATTCTTGACTCATACATTTGAGATACTATCATTTTTAAAACTAATTTGTATTGCTCATTTTCTTCTACAACTTTAACTCCAGCATTAGATAAATATATCTTTCCAGCTTCAATCAAAGATTTTAATAAATTATCATCAAGATCATGTTCAAGCTCTATATTTAAATATTCTTTTACTTCATTTAACACATGTTGACCTCCATTACAAAAGGAGTTTAAAACTCCTTTTATTTAAACAGCCCCTTTTTTTATATATATAAGACTTTGTGCTCCAACTGTTTTACCAGCTGTAGTTTTACCTATACACATTTGTCCATCTGCTATCATTAAACATTTATGGATCCATTTGTTTTTATCTTCATTGTAGTATTTTTTGTAATACATAGCTAAGTTAGAATTTAATAAATATTGTGATAAATCTATTTCAAGAGCAAATGTATCTCCTTCTTGTGCTGCATCAAATGAAGGTAATTTATCTGTTAAAAGAACTTCTTTTCCATTTAAAATTCTTTGTCCTTTTTCATTTATTCTTGCAAATCCTATTTTTTGTCCGTTAGCATCTATCATTCCATTCAAATATTTTTCCCAAGTAGGTTTAGCCATCATGTGTATTACAGTATCCTCAACTTCTTCCGGAATAGCTGCTTCAACCTCTGCCCATTTTGCTACAGTTGAAACTTCAGATATATTCATTGTAACTATTTGATTTTTTGGAAGATCATACATTAAAAATCCTTTTGGTTGTCCTGAACCTGTCCCTTTAACAACAGATGTTTCAATTGCTTTAACCATAGCTTTCTTTAATTGTTTTACAACTATATTTTCAAATACAGGTAATGAAACTGTTGCTGTAAGAAGACCTATCGCAACTTTTGCTTCTAAAACATGATATCCAAAACTTATTTTTGCATCCATTTTAGCTTTTTGCTCATCTGAAACAGTATCCTCGTCTGCAAGCCAAGTAGCTTCTGGATTAATATCAGCAAGTGGAATATCTAGTCCTCCTTGGAATGCAGTTTGAGTTATTCTAGCAAGTATCTTTCCTTCAACAGTCATATCTTCAATTACTTTATTCATTATAGTAGTAGGAATAACTGCTCCTATATCACCAACCGTAGTTAAAGCATCTGCTCTTTGCTCTGATTGCAAGAATTTTTCTGGCATAGGTGTTCCTGAAACAATGTAATTTTTAAAAGCTTCTCTATACTCTAAGCTTGAATGCACATCCTCATCACTTCTATTTTCAGTTTGTCCCGGTGTAAATGTAGCAACTGGATTAAACCCTCCTACTACGTGTGCCCCTTCCCCAGCACTTCTTTTTTCAGGGTCCTGCCAATTTTCGTCATGGTCATCTGGCATCGCATCAACTATTCCTCTAAGTTCTTCGATTTCTGAATTTATACCTTCAATATCTGTAGCTATACTTCTAACTTCATTGATATCAGTTGATTCTTGTGATCTAGTAACAAGTGTAGCTTTTTTTGTTTTCTTAGCTTCTAATAAAGCCATTAATTTTTTCTTACTCATAAATTTGAGCCTCCTATAAATTTAATATTTTAATTTTTAATTTTTCTAATTCTAAGCTTGAATTATCAATTTGACTTCTAGCTTCTTCAATTTCTTTAAGAGCATTTCCAGCACTTCTTGCTGATATATCAGTACCATCATATGCCGGCCTATTAACTCCACTTACTTCAATAACTTTTCTTATTCCTGTTATTTTTCTAAGTGGAAGTTTAGTATCTAGCCTATCCCAAGTCTGTTCTCTTATCGTAAATGCAAAACTCATTCCTGTAATATCTTTTCTTTTAACAGCACTATAAAAAGCTCTTGCATCACTATTATTTTCAGTATCAAGCCTAGCTTCAATGCAAAGCCCTTTACTATCAATACTTAATTTCATAGTACTATCAGCACTTCCTGTTGACCTTGCAAGTGGAAGTGAATTCATATTATGGTTAACCAAAAACATAACATCATTTAATTCACATTCATCAAAGGCCCTAGTATCAATAACCTCTTCAAAATAATTTCCTATCTTTGTAGGTTGATTAAAAACTGCTGCATGACCTCTTATAATACTTTCTTCATCATTTGTAGATAAATCATCAAAAGTAAAACTTCTAGTAATTAACTCACTCATTTTCCTTATTCACCTCCTTTCCAGCTGCCTTTTCTAGTTGATATCTATCAGCTATATCCCTATTTACAAAGTTAAGACTCATATGTCTTTTATCTCCATCCTCAAAAGGTGGATAACCAAAAAGAGCCAATAACTGATTGTCAGTTAAAGCTCCTCTATTTCCTAAGATATCTGCAACTGCTATTTTATTTTTTGTATTTGTGAAAAGTAGTTTTTGTGGGTAAAAAATAACTTTATTACCCATGTCTAGCTCTCTTTCACTGTATAAAGTTTTAGTAAAAGCTTGTTCTAAACTTATAATCATAGGTTCAAGTGTTTTTTCATAAAAAGCCTGGTACTGTTCATCCGTAAAATCTCCTGTAACAATAGGAAGTGAAACTCCTATATTATTAAGAATTTTATTTTGAACAAATGCCAAAGTTCCTGCATCTGTAACTACTAAATTTTTATCTTGAAGTGGTATATACTCACCTTTAAGGTCCATTGCAATTATCCCACTTTCTGAGTGCCTTAACTTTTCCTCAAAAGCTATTCTAGCTTTTTCTTGTTTTTCATCATCAAGCATTGTATTTACTTTAAAAATCCCATTAATACTTAAACTAGATTTTATAGCTTTATCTATGCCCTCTATCATGTTATGGTTTATTTTCAAAACCTTTAATATATCAGAATTATCAACTTGACCATTTCTATCGCCACCCATGAATTCATTAAAACTAAAATCTTTTCTCCAATGAATTATTTCTGAATAAGGCATAGTATGAGTTTTTCCACTTCCAAATGTAAACTTAATAAATAATCTACCTGTTATATCTTCAATAAAATCAACATTCGTAGGATTTAAAGGATAAAATCCTTTATATATTTTTTTATCTTTAACATACTCATATGCTGGATATATAAAGCAATTATAATTTAACTGTCTTAACCAGACACATTTTTCTAAAAACTCACTTGTAGTCATAAGCTCATTTGGACTATATCTTAATAATCTTGTAATTGAACTATTTATAACCTCTTGCTTATCATCTGAAACTTGTCTTATATGCTTTGGTTGTAATTTACTAAATTCACTCGCAATAACTCTAGTAGCACTTTTAACTATATCATTTGCATAAATATCATCTCCAAACTGCGAAAATACAGGACTTTGACCACTAAGCATTTTTGCATATTGATACTGCTTATATGATTCCTTAAATTTTTTAAATGGATTAAATATTTTCATGTTCTCATCTCCCTTCGCATGTTATATATTAAGTTATGATACTATTTGCATAAATTCTGTCTTATAGATATCTAATGTTGCATAAGCAATTATTAAACTTACCGCTCCATCAATATGCCTTGTTCTCATATCTCTAACTTTTATAGGCATTATTCTTCCAAGTTCATCAACTTTAATTGATGTGTTTTGTAAACACCATATGTCAATTGGATTTTGATTGTAATTTATAATATTACTTTTTAAATCAGCTTCAACCATCTTCATAGGGTTACTAATAACCTTTACTTCTTGATTAATTTTCTCTAATTCAAAACCATAATCAGACATTTCTTTAATGAATGATTTAGCATTCCATCTATCATAGCCGACTTTATACATTCTAATTCCATACGTTTTGTATAACTTTACAAACCAAGCTACAACATCTGACTAATCAACTTCATTACCTGAACAGATATATAAGTAACCTTCTCTAGCCCACTTCAAATACATTTCTTTATCTTCTTTACTACACATTTCAAGTTTCCCTTCTGGAATAAAGTACATAGATAGAATATATTTTTTATTATCAGCATGACGCATAACTAATGCCTTTCCACTTGTTAAATCGGTAGTTTCAGATAAATCTACTGAGCCAATTCCAAAACATCCTCTTAATTCTTCAATGTCAAAAGATAAATTATTTTTAATGTCTGTATCTTGAAGCCATGCAGCTCCTTGATTTTGTTTTATATTAAAATCTTTTGCTAAAACAAATGCTCTTTTACTTGAACTGGTCTTTGATTCCTCAATCATATTCCTTAAGAAACTCCACTTTTTAATTTTCCCAAGCCCTGGATTACTTTTTACCCACGAACTTTCATCTTGCCAAACTTCCTGTTCACTGTCTTGTGTAAACATCCATATAAGCCATCTAGGTCTTTCTAATTCACCCTTTAAAACTCTCCTAGCATCTGCAAGCCTTTCATCTAAATAACCATCCATTGTAAACCCTTCTGTTGTTAATTCAAAATAGAGTGGTTCATCCTGTGTTGATAGCGCCTGTCGTATAGGCATTACCGTTGTATCATCTTTCATTTCAAAAACTTCATCAACTGCACCAATTCCAATATTTCTACCTTCCTTAGCACCTGATTTAGCTGATAATTTTCTAATATTCCCTTTATTTTGATGACTAAACTTTCCTTTTTTGCTTTTTTGTTTTGGATTTCCAAAGAAAATACCTTTTACAGTCTTTCTAGTAACCTTTTCAAGTGATTTACTTTCTTCTCTCATAGCATTTATAGCTTGAAACATTAAGTCTGCTTGCTCATAGTCATTAGATGCACACAGAATTTTCTTTCCAGTTTCACCACAGAACCACTCAGCTAGACATATAGCTGAGATAAAAGGTGTTTTACCATTTTTTCTTCCAACTAAAAAAAGCACATCCTGATACTTACGGACATACCTTCCTAATTCTTCATCAAATATTTTAATTGCAAACAAAGATTCTACTACTGCCTTTTGCCATATTTCTAAAATAAAAGGCTTTCCAGCATGAGGTGCTTCAAAGTGCTTACATTTAGTTTCTATAAATCTTATTCTTTTATCTGAATCTTCAAGTTCAATTTTAATATTATGAATATTTTGATATATAGGGTCTCTCATTTCTTTTACAAGTTGGTCTATTTGCATTTTTATTTCTTTACCAACTGTAATTTGCCCTATTTTAATTAAGTCATAGTATTCTAAAACATAACTATTCAAAATCCTTTAAATCCTCATCTTCATCATCATTTATATTTTTACCTAGTAAAGCTGATAATCTTGATATATAACTTAAATAATTTGCCCTTACTTTTGTAATCATTTTACTTACAGGCAATTCTTTTTGCTGCGCTGGATTATTTGTATTATATTTTATTAAACCAGTTTTCTTTTTTAGATCATGCAATTCATCAAGTTCAACTTTGAGCCTTGCTGCTTCTAATATAGCTCCATCAACTAAACTTAATTGTTTTTCATCAACATCATTTAATTGATTTTTTATACGTTCATATTCTTTTTGAATTTTCAAACTTATCACCTACTCTTTCAAATTTTCAAAAAATCTTTCAAGGAATCTCAAAAAAAGTGAAAATTTCCTTGTGTATGCAAAGTGCCTTCAATCTTAACACTCATAGAAATTTTAAATTTTAGTGTTATAGGGGGGCTATGGAATAAATTTATCATACCAATCATTAATATAATTTTCCCATTCTTCTTTCTTTTTAGATCTAAAGTCATTACATTCATTAAATCTTTTCAAAATAGTTTCTTTACCTGGATTAATTAATATAAGCTCTGCTCCTAATTCTCTTTGTAAAGAATCCCTTTGGTACTTATCAGCATATCCTCCAATAATCCACGCATTATTAAATCTTCCATATCTTAATCTTATATTCTCTATTAGTTTATCTCTAATACTTAATACATTTGGTAATAAACAATTAGGTTTATTGTATCTCTCTAATAAAGTTACTGCTTCAAATAATCTATCCATATCAATAACAATGTCATCATCATTCTTATTATCTAATACATAGCTTGTCTTACCTGCCATTGGCGGACCATAAACAATATATACTGTTCTACTTTTAATCTTTTTTTTATAGTGATTATACCCATATCTTTTATCATGTATCTTGTTATGACATGTAAGATGAACCATCTCAACATTAGCAGGATTAAGCGACACATTATAATCATTAACATTTGCTAAAGTTAAATCTTCTTTATGATGAACAACTATTGTATCAGTAGCTTTAAAGGCTTCCTTACAATGCCAACATATAGGAATTCTATCAGCTATTATTGTTTTCCTAAAACGAGTCCATGTTGGAGATTTGTAAAAACTATCTAATGTGTTCCACACACTTACCACTCCTTACTCTCTAGTTCTTTCTTTTTAAGCTTTAATAGTTCCTTATCATGTTTAGTTTTATTAGGATCATCTTTCCACTTACCTGTACTTCTATTGTTAAGATAATACTTTTGTGCTGCAAGGTCTGGTCCTTTATACTTCTTTACATTCGATATTTTTACATCTTCTTGTATTGTTATACTTCCATCTTCATTCCTAATTTCATTTTTAACTTTAGTTACTACCTCTTCATAATATTTATATCCTATACAGTTTTTAAATAACGCCTCTTCAACTTCCTCATTTCTAGAGTCAAGAGCTTCTTCTATTGCTTGTTTTATCTTTTTATTTTGAGCCTTTTTTCGTTTCCATGTTGATGGTGAAATACCCAACCTTTCAACTATTTCTTTATCAGTCCTATTGTCCTTAACCATAGTTATAATCACACTTAACTGACTTTCTAACTCTTCATCTATACTATTTCTTCCCACTATATCCCCCCTTTTTTTTTGAGCTATCCACATTTCAACAGCTCTTTATTTTACTAATCACATTATTGCATTATTAACACCTTTAAATTAAATAGTCATCTAAGCTAGTTATTTCAATGACTTAGAGTACATTTTAATAAATTGTTACAATAACTGTTTTCATAATGGAATAAGGTATTATTTTACAAATCAAACTTCTAATATATGCATTAAAAATATAACCAATAATTCTTATCTTCTTATTTATCAGGTATTGTATTAAAATATAAAAAAAAATTATTTACCAACCCAATCAATTTCATCTGAGTATTGGCAATAATCTTCTCTATCTAATCCTATATAATCTCTAGTATATTTTAAACTTTCATGGCATAACATTTCTTGAACTACAACTAAATCTTTACCTGTAATTAAATAAATATTATAAGCATAAGTTTTCCTCATACTATGAGATGTTATATTTGTTAATCCATAGTGCTCTGCCACTTTCTTTATTTCTTTACTTATAGCATCTACACTTATGTGCTCTGATTTATTTTTATATGATCTAAAAGCATAATCAGAATCTAATCTTCTATATCTCTTCTTTTTACATTTTGAATTTTGTATGTCTATATCTCTCAAATATTCATTCAATCTTTTTTTTACAGATGGCTGTAATTTAGCAAATCTAGGTTTTTGTTTCCTCTTACTAATGTTTTTATGATTTTCTTTCTTACCTTCCATTATTAAAAACTCACCTTTTTTAACAGCTTTTCTAATATCAGCAATTGTAAGTTTAACAAGATCTCCTGCTCTAAACCCAGTTGCTATTCCTAAAGTAAAAATCATATAATTTCTTTCACCAACTTCTTCTTTTTCGGCTGAATGTTTTAATCGCTGTTGTATTCTTAAAACATCATTTCTGTTTTTAATAGGCCTTGATGCTTCTTTTACTCCTTGTTTAATCATTTTTACCAACCTTTTTGCCTTAATGCTCCATTACTTCTTCTATAACTTCTGGCACTCATAAGCTTTTTATAATTATCTTTATTAAGTCTTTCTGAAACGCTAACAAAAACATTATAAACGTCTGGTTGATTAACTTCTAAAATATCTTTTATTTTCATACGCTCCCTCCTTTAAAAAGAAAAAGAACAATGATACTAACACAATCATTGCTCTTTTTATAAATCCCCGTCCACAGGTTTTAAAAATTTTCCATATTAACATAATAAAACATTATGTTAACCAAGTAAACTCCATCTTTTTCCCATTAAAGTTCCATAGCTCTATCTAAAAACTTAGAAAATCCACACCCCAAAGCAACAAACTTAATTCTTCCATAATATAGCTATTCCAACGTCTTACACTATTTTTACTGCAATTTAACTCTAGACATATATCATCAATGCTCTTCTTTTCAAAATAATATTTTTCAAATGCTAAAAATTTGTATTTTTCTCTTTTTTTTCTTAAATCTAATTTTACAACTTTAAGAGCACTATCAACATAACTCATCATTTTTATAGTTCTCATCTTTGTTCTAACTATACTTTCTATAAAAATTTCATCTTCTTCATCTATTCCATTTATTAAGTTACTTGTATCATCTGTTTTTTCTATATGATTCTTTAATGAATTATAATTTTCCATTAATAGCCTTGTATTATGAAGTCTTTTACTATAATTTTCTTTTGCTTTCTTTATCTCTAGCTCTTTTATAACCTCTTTAGCTATTTCTTTCACCAAATCTATTTTTAAATTTTCCATTTAAAATCCCCCTATAATATAGCTCCTAACTTACCCCTTAATTTATGCTATAACTCTTTAGCTTGCCTAGAATTCCCTCTATGTCGACTATTCAACCTCTAACTCATTTAAATAAACTTTTAAATTATAATTAGCCATTTTTAATCTACCTTTTTTATAATCTCGTATATTTAGTATTTCTCCATCTGTTAAACTACATATCGTCTTCCCATCCGAATTAACTACATATGCTACTACTTTATGTTCTAGTGCATTTATTTCTTTTTCTAATTTTACTTTTAATCCTGCTTCATTTTGTATATCATCCAAAGCCTTTCCTAAACTAACTTTTCCCATAACACTACTGCTCCTTTACTAAAACTATTCAATTCTCGCCCTTCTATTTATCTCTGCTGCTATTTCATCTACCGTAAAACACTTTGCAAGTTCTTGCTCTATTAATGTTTTCACATGATTCATTCCAAGTGCCATAACTGGATTAATATTAATCGCTATTAATCTTTCTTTTTCTATAATCTCAATTGCAAGTTTTAAACCTTCTTTTTTATCCATGCTTCACCTCATATTTTTATTTCTCTTATGTCGCCAAAGGAATCAATGGCGACCTTTCTCAGCTATAGAACTTCATATAATTCTTCAATACTAATTTTCATCATCACAATCATTCCTAAACTTTTAAGAGTCTCTTCCAACTGCAATAAACATAGCCCAATAAAAAGCTATAATTAATATAAAAATCCCCATCCACATATATTTAATACCCCTTATTTATTTAATTAAATCATCTATTTTCACTTCTAAAACATCTGCTATTCTCTTTGCTTTAGCAACACTCGGATTAGTCATTTTACCTGTCCATAGCTTACTTAAGTATTGATTGGAAATTCCTGTAATTCTCTCTATTTGACTTAAAGATAATCCCTTTTCTTTTGATAATTTGTTAAGTTTTGCTGAATTTAACATTATTATGTTGTACCTCCTCTTATAATTGGATATAATTAATTTGTAAATTTTAACCATAAAAGGAGGTTTTAATATGAATAAAGCACTAATAACTTTTTCTAACGGAGCTGAACTTATAGTTACTGAAGGTCAAAGATTTATCCCAATTTCTAAAGTTGTTAAAAAGAATGAAATTTTTGCTTCTCAATGTGAATCGCATGAGATATGGTATCACGTACATGATGAATTAATTCCATCAATTTGCGATTTACTTTGTAAATGTGATTTCTTTAGACTTTTAGAAGATAACTCAACAGTATATAATTCAAACTCAGTTGTTAGCATTAAAAATTTATAATTACTTTATGGATGATTTGGAACCAACAAATCATTCATTTCTTTTTGTAGCATTTTTTGTATATTTTCGAGAAATATTGTATCTTCTTCTTTTTCTTTGTAATGCTCCCATCTAACATCACGTTTAAATCTATTTAAAGTTTCTTTAACTTCTTCAAAAGTCTTGCAGTCTTTTTTTAATATTTCAACAAATTCTTTTAGTCCTTTATCGACTTGTGTGTTTTTTCTTTCTAATATCGCTTTTAACTCTTCATTTTTCTTTATTGATTTCATTTAACAAATCCCCCTTGTACTCTACATTTTTCTTATTATGTCAAGTAACTTAAAATGTCATATAGCTTATACTCTGTAATTCCAAGCTTCTTTCTTATTTCAGTTCTTGTTAGACCCTCTTCTAACAATGCTACAATTTCTTTTTCAAGCTCTTCATCTTTTCTTAAATCTTTATTACCTCTTCTAGCTTTAAATATAGCTTTTATAAAGTTTATAGCTATTTCCTTGTCCTCCATCAATGCCTGATATTTATATTCCATAACCTTCTCCCCTTAACAAAATTATTTTCTCTTGAAGCCTCTTATGTTTTTCTCTCTCCAAGCATCTATTTTATCTTGCGTCATGTGGTAAAATTGATGTGCATCTACATAAGGAACATCAGCATAAGTTCCCGTAAATACTTTTGCTTCAATAGAGTATCTAATTTTTATAAAACCTGTATCTAACATCTTTTTTCTTTGACTTTTATTAATTCCAAACTTTTCTTCATACCAATGACTTGGAACTCCAAAAGCACTATCTCTAAATCTCATATATAATTTATAATGTGTTGTATGCTTCATTAACATTTCGTATAGATTATTTTTCAATTCTGTTTTTTTATATTCAATGCCAAGTTCATCACAAAATGTCATGAAATTTTCTCTGTAAATTCTACCTTTGTATTTTGTACCGGACCATAAACATTCAGCTCTAATAAAATCATTAAAGTTATCTTGATAAATCATCTTGCACCTCCACATCTAAATAAATATTTGAATATTTACTTTTTCCTCTACATTTACAAACTTTACTTTGACTTATTAAATTTATATTCTCTTCTAGTAGTTTAATTGTTTTCTTTAGTTCTTCATTTCCCTTTGGATCATCTACAAAGGTTATTCTTATCTTTAACATGTTTATCACCTTTCATCTTAAATTGCACTTATTTTATAATAAACACCAAAAGCCTTGTTTTTCTTTGTCACAAGCATTAACTATATCCCTCTTGCCAAGTAAATAAATGTTATTTGTTGCTATACTTTGTATTCTAAACCCACGCTTAAAAGCTTCAAGTGCTGCATTAAAAGTCATCATATTAACCTCTCATTGCATCAAATATAATATCTAATTCTGATTTTGATAATAAAACTGAATTAACTTTCTGTCCTGGATTTTTTTCATAAATATTAATAAAACTCGCTTCTCTTAATACAAGCATTTTATCTGTATTTAGCACTACTTCATATGTTGTCAACATTCCAATTTCTTTTTCTTTTTCTATTTGCATTGCTATATCTTTATTTAGAAATTTTTCCATACTTCCTCCTACTCCATATGATTTATTCCAGTATATGCTGTTAGCATTTTTCTTAAAAAAACATCCCCACAATCGTCGCACATAAAAGTTATATTTTCTCCAAGAACTATATCAATTCCTGGTTCATTTACATTTACACTTTCCTTGCAACTAAAACACTTTTTTATTTCTGTCACATCATAGCACTTAATTTCAATTTGAATTTTCCCCATTATATTTCCCCCTATTCCTCTTCTAAATCTTCCTCAATTTCTTGTTCTTGCATTTGTTCTCTTATCCAAGTAAGTCTACGATCTACCTCTTCTACTTTCTTTTGTACAATTTCCATCGCACCTAATACTTTTCCTTTTTGAATTTCCATTTACTTCTCCTCCTAAACAATCAAAATTAATTTTCAACTCTTGATATGTCCATCCCCTAGAGGTCTTATATTCACTAAACACTACTTTCATAGCTATTCTTTAATTTTGTAAGCAATAAGCTCATACTTTATCTTTGCTTTTCTTAATGCTGTTATAATATCTTTTTCATATCTTTTTTTAACAATTCCTCTTGAAAAATCATTAGGAGCAACAACAAAAATTGTCTGTTCATCTTTTAAAAACTTTAAACACTCAATCCAAGTATTAAATGCTACTTCTGTTAAATTAGGCTTAATTAATTCTTTAAGTTCTTTAAGATTCTGCTTATCTTTAATTTCAGATTCTGTAATTTTTGTTTCTGCTATTTCTTCTAAAAATCTTTCTGAAGCTTCTGGATTTACTTCCCCTTTGCTCTCTTTTTCTTTAAGTGCAGCAATCTTTTTCTCTTCTTGTTCTTTATGAAATGCTATAATTGCATCATGCAAATCTTCTTTTGTCTTTATATTTTTTGATAAATACTGCTCTAACACTTTTTCAAAGTAGCTATATGATTTAGCTTTTTTAGTTACACAATAATCTATCACAGCTTTTAAAAATTCATCATCTAAATTTTTTATTGCATCTAAAAACTTAATTCTTGTTGTTGCTTTTAGATTACAAATCCTTGATTCAAATAAATTTATAAAACTATTTTCTCTATTTTCTAAAACAGCAGGCTTGCCCTTACTATTACTAATAGTAATCTCTGTAGTAGTCTCTGTAGTAGTCTCTGGTATTGGTTCTGCCAATTTGGCAGTACCATTCTGCCAATTTGGTTGAAGCATTCCGCCAATTTGGCAGATACTTTCCCCATCTTGCCAATTTGGCAGAATGGGTATGTTTTTATCTAATTCTTGTTTATTATTTTGTTTTGCTTTTGCTCCTGCTTTACCAGCATCACTTCGCTTTTCTGATATAACTTTCTTCTTATTTAATCTTTGCTCTGCAACTTCTAAAAGTTTATGATAATCAATTGAGTACCATTTAGTTTTATCTCCAGCCATTTTATTAAAAGTTGCTGTTATTAAAAGACCATCTTCCTCTAATCCTTTAAAAGTCCTTTCTAACGTCCTTAAACTTAAAAATTCAAAATCATTTTCTTGCCAATCTTTTAAACTATTAAAAGTCCAATATCTTCCCTCTTTAAAATTTATTTTATTTCGTTTATTAGTATCTAACCAATAATGTATTTGCTGGAAAATAACAGCCTCCTTAAGCCCTAAAGCTGTTGCTAATTTTTTATTTATCGTGATTGGTTTCTCATTGTATAATAATTCTTCAATTTTTATCATTCTTTAATCTCCTCATAAAATACAAATACTTTCACTTTTATTTCATATTTTTCCATTTGCTGATATTGAAAATTTTTTGTAAATGTTTTATACTTACTATAAGTTATATTATTTAAATTCGCAGTTTAAATAATTACTAGCTACTTTCTAGTCAGTAGCTAGTTTATTTCCTTGTTGAGTTAGTTTTTTGTGCTATTACAGCCATATAAGCTTTTTCAATTTCAGACTTCAAATCTTTAGCCTTACACTTTATAACAAACATTTATAAACCTCCATTATTAATATCTAATTAATTATTTATTAAATTTTGGTTGTTATTTTTAGAGATAATTTATACTCTTTTTTTCATTTGTTTGTTACAGATCTTAACGGTTTGGCTATTCAGAATCCACCCATCTCAAAAAACTATCTTTTGGTATTCTAATAGCCCTTCCTAGTCTTATCACTTTAAAATTTTCTTGCTTTACTAATTCATATGCATAAGCTTTACTTATCCCTAAATAAGCTGCTACATCTTCTACTCTTAAAATTTCTTTATTGTTTAAATCTTCTCTAGTCATAAAATTAACCCCTTTTGTTTCTTAAAAAGAAACTTTATAAAAAAATTTTGAAAATATCTTCTTTATTCAATTTTAAATAATCTTGTATTAATTTAACTTCATCTAATTTGAAAACTATAGAACCGTTCTCTTTTCTACAATAAGTAGACTTTGTTATCTTTAATAAATCTGCCATATCTTTTTGTGTAATGTTTTTTTTTATTCTCTCTTCTTTTAATTTTTCTAGTTTCATTTTTACACCTCGTTTCTTTTAATGAACCTTATATTTATATAATAGTCTTAAAAAGAAACTTTTTCAATACTTTAAACGAAATTTTTAGTTTTTTTTTCAAAAAATTAACTTTTAAGTTTCTTGTTAAGAAACTTAAAGTTACGTAATAAGAATTTATTGTATAATTAAAGAATAATACAATAAGGAGGTAATCACTGTGGATACTTTTGGTAAAAGATTAAAAGAATTAAGAAATTCAAAAAGCTTGACTCAAGAAGCTCTAGCAGAAAATTTTTATATAAATAAAACCTCCATTTCAAGATATGAAAATGGCACTCAATTTCCTGAATTGGAATTATTAATTAAAATAGCTGATTTTTTTAATGTTAGTTTAGACTATTTACTTTGTAGAACGACCAAAAAAAATATTTCTAACAATAATTCTGACATTCAAGTAGATCCAAACAAAAAAATAAACGACTTTTTAAAAATCGCTAATCAGCTACCTAATATAAAAAAACTTAAAACAAACTTAAAAAACAATCCTAACCATGAATGGAGTAACTCTGAATTGGCTTTATTAATAAGTTATTTAGATGTATTAGGTATTAATATTCCAAAGATACTTGAAGTTATACAAACACATAAAAACACTAATGATGCTTTTATTTTTGATACACTTGCTGAAGAACTAATGTTTATTATGGAACAAGGTGCTGAATTAACACTTAATACTGTAACTCAAATGACAAAAATTAGAGATTCATTAGATAATACAACAAAAAATAGTAATGGACTTACAGAATATCCATTATAAAATATTATTGTTAGTAAGAAACAAAAGATAAATTTTACATAATACTTTTTTAAAATAAAAGTATATTAAGTGCGGTTATAGGAATTAAATTATTTCCTATAGCTTTTTATTTTTTATAAAATATATCTAAAGGAGTTGTTTATAATGAAAAGTTATGAAGCTGTTTCTAAAAGAATTTTAGAACTATGTAGTACTAAAAAAATTTCAATTAATGCTTTAGCAAATTTATCAGGAATTCGGCAATCAACACTATCTAGTATTATTACGGGAAAAAGCAAAAACCCTAGTTTAGAAACTATTAGAAAAATATCTTTTGGATTACATATTAATATTTGTGATTTTTTTAATTCTCCACTTTTTAGTCATTCAAATTTAGATGATTTTGAATAATAATAAAAGAAACATCTTTTTTATAATTTAAGTTTACATTTTTAAATTATAAATATTTTTTCAAAATACTTTAATATCAATAAATACAAATATTAAGCAAATTATAGCTATTTAATAATTTTAAATAAACAAATAGATACTTAACGCAAAGTTTATTTGAAATTATTATATAAATTACATTAGCTTGTTGAATAACAAAAATTGTAAAAAATAAAAAAGTCATTCTTTTTTGATATAATGATGTCGCAAAACAAATCAAAATCAAAAGGAATGACTCAAAATGATTATACCATCAAATTTAATTTCAGAAAATGATTTTTCTAAAATTTTCAATATAATAAAGAAACAATATAAAGTTCTCAATAGTAATGAAAATAAAAACGGTAGGCCGAAAAAATTTACAGATCAACAAATAATAGCTTGTGCTATTTATGGAGTTCATCATAGTATCTTTAGCTTAAGAGAGTTAGAATATAAAATTAATAGAGACCTTGTATTTAAGGAGATTATAGGCATTACTAATGCTCCAGATTATTCAACATTTTCTATTAGGTTAAAAAAGATAGAACAACATATCTATTATGGAATATACGCAATTTTAATAGAGTGTATAAACCCTAAAACTAGATTATGCGCTATTGATGCTACAGCTCTTAGAAGTTCACGGTTTGATAGTGAAGCTAAGAAAGGAAAAGGAACTAGATTAGGTTTCTTTACGGGCTATAAATTACATTGCATGGTAGCTGTCACCGATATTATTATTCCTTTAGTTTTTGATATTACTACGGCTAATGTATATGATAATCAACCTTCGAGTCTCCTATATGAAACAAAAATATATAATCCATTTTTGATATTAGGAGATGCAGCATATGATTCTGAGGAATGGTTCAAAATCTGTGAAAAATTAGATATGAATTTATTAACTGATATAAATATGAGAAAAGCCAAAAGCATAGAGTCTTTTAACGGTCAA
>JBOFRC010000405.1:0-18542 GCA_051650825.1 Sarcina sp.
CACATTAACAAAAAAACTATCTAAATTATTAAATTCAGACATTATTTGAGTACCACTATTAGTCATAAACATATTTTCATTTTTATTTAGAAATCCTATTATTTCATAACTTACACCAGATTCACCAAGTACCTTATCACCAACTTTAAATTTATTAGCATAATTATACCCAGCAATAACTGGTGTAGAAGCTTTATTACTAGATTCTTTTATTATAGATATTTTAATATTTAACTCATCTAAAGAAGCCCTATCAATATATAAAATAGGAATCTCTTTATCATTTAAATCATATCCTGTGATATTGCTATCTATAGCTAAAGTATCAATTAGCTCCTGTATGTTATTTAGCCCTAACACCGCATTAGAATAATCTAAAGAATAAAAATAAGTTATAAAATCAATATTTTTATCTTGTAAACTTTTTTCTATTTCCTCAACATTAATATTAGTTAAAACCTCATCACTAAGAGGAACTGTAAATGGATTAACAACCAGTGTATTTTCTAAATCCACAACATTTTTCGCCTTATTTAAGGTTTTATTTATATCTGCGTAAATATCATTAGTATCAAAAGAATAATTAAACATCAATACTATTTGAACTATTAAAAGCATTTTTATCATTACACCATTTAAAATATTCTTATTTGAAACAATAGTATTATTTATATTTTTATTATTCAAAACAAAAAAGTTAATTCTATAAGTGATAATAATCAAAGCAAATACAATTATTAAGTCTACTAAAAGAATTAATTCAGAAGGCATCAATCCAAGATTCATAAAACTATTATTGAAAAAATTTGCAAAAGGATAATATAAAGCCCAAGCCATAAATGACGCAACTATTCCTAGAATTAAAATTTGCTTTTGAAAATATTTAGCCACCATTTTCTTGTTAAATCCAACAGCTCGTAAAACTCCAACTTTTTTATCCTGCTTCTTAAGATAAAAGACGAAAAATAAAATAAAATTAATAAAACAAAGTATACCAATAAAAATATAATAATTTAATTCTTGCTTTACAGTCTCTAACTGTGCATCTACAGTTATATAACTAGGACTAATAAACCCAATTTCCTTAACAGCTTCATCAGCTTTTATAATATGTTCAAGTTCTTCTCTGCTGTTAGAAGATGTAATAGTTATTCCTGATAGATTTTCATCAAAAAAACTTTCACTTGAATCATATGGAACAAAAGCTCTATAAGAATAATAATCCTCTGAAAATCTATTATCTATAACTCCTAAAACTTTAAATTTTTCATTTTTAATATTAATAAAATAATTATTTTCTTCTTCATAGACTAATTCCTTATATAACTCTGGTATTATAATTCCTTTTTCATCATCTTTGATATCAATTAAATCTTTTCCCTTATGTACTTTATAGTCAAATATATTTTTATCAGAAACTAAATTTAAATTTAAACGCTTATCAAAAAAACTACCTGTTAAAGTCACTTCTTTTTCAGTAGCAAACTCAATTCCCTTTGCATGTATTCTCTTTAAAAACTCTTTAGCACGAACACTATCAAGTTCTTCTTTAAAACTTATATTTATATGATTATTTTTTTCTATAAAATTTTTATTTTGTCTTGTCACATTATACGCATTAAAAAACACATTAAACAAGACATTAAAACCAGTCATACTCACAATCATAATAGTAATAATTATGAAAAAATCTAAATTAAAATTTTTAAAAAACTTCAAATTTTTCATACTAAGAAATCCCCCTTAATTCCTAATATTAAAATAGCACTTACAATAGAGTAAGTGCTAAAAATTAGACAGTATAAAATACTCAACAGGCTAAAAAAATCTTTCATTTAAATTATACAAAAAAATTTATATTCCCCTTGTCGAATTATATTTTTTCAAAATTAATATTTTATGAAATATCCTTTAATACTCCATAAAAAGCTCCATTCGATAGTATCTTTTTTTATTTAAATTTAAATTATAAAAAAACACCCCCTATCAATATCTAATTGATAGGGGGTGCTTATTCTAACCTTCTATTTGTCAGCTTTTGTATCAGCTATTATTTTACCATCACCAACTGTTATAACTCTGTCAGCTTTGTTAGCTATTTTTTGATCGTGAGTGATGATAACAAAAGTTGTTTTAAATTTCTTATTTATATCTCTTAATAATTCATATATATCATCTGTTGTTTTTGAATCTAAGTTTCCTGTTGGCTCATCAGCAAGGATTATTTTAGGGCTATTTATTAAAGCTCTTGCAATTGCACCTCTTTGTTGTTGTCCTCCTGATAAGTCAGTCGCTTTATTATTCTTAACTTTAGATAAATTAACTATTTCTAAAAGTTCTTCCGCTCTATCCTTAATTTCTTTTGTTATCTTTTGACCTGATAACATATAAGGCATAAGAACATTCTCCATAACTGTGAACTCAGGTAGTAAGTAGTGGAATTGGAATATAAATCCCAAATCCTTATTTCTTACTTCTGCTACTTGATTTTTATTCATTTTATCTGTTCTTGTACCATTTATATATATTTCTCCACTTGTTGGTGAATCAAGAGTTCCTAGGATGTTAAGCATTGTACTTTTACCACTACCACTTTGTCCTATTATTGATACAAACTCTCCTTCTTCAACTTCTAAATTTATATCAAATAGTACCTGTGTTTTTACTTTATCACCATATATTTTGTTGATGTTTTTTAATTGTAACACGCTCATTTTTTTACCTCCTAGTTATCTCTTATTATTTGCATTGGGTCAAGTCTTAATGATTTAGTAGCTGCAAATACTGCTGCTATTGTAGCTGCTATGAATGCTATTATCATACTTATAATGATAAATCCGATATCTAATGAACCTGCTGGTGTTTTTAATACTTCTTTTACGAATAATTCGAATAAGCCTGTACCAATTATTCCACCTGCTATAGCTCCTATTATTCCAAGTATTGAACCTTGGTAGATGAATATTTTAGCTGAATCTCTATTTTTAATTCCCATCGCTTTTAAGATACCAATTTGTTTTGATTTTTGTAATACTGAGATTGCAAGAACTGATGCTATACTCATTACAACTGATATCATTATGAATACTTGTATTGTAAGTGATGATGAGTTTTGTCCACTTAATGCGCTAAGTAAGCTAGCATTTTGACTCTTCCAGTTGTTAACTTTTAAAGTACTGTTGTTAATGTCTTTAGTTATTCCACTTGCTATAACATTAGCATTAAATATATCTGCATTATCAACTCTCATTTCTATAGAGTTAACTTTTCCTTTTTCATTAAACATTTGTTGTGCATAATCTAAGTTTGTAACAACCCAAGTATCATTTAATTGGCTGTTATTCATGTTAAGTATACCACTAACCACTACTTTTTTAGGTCCTTGTGATGCTTGTAATGTAAATGTATCTCCAACTTTTAAGTTGAATTTTTGTGCAATTCCTTCACCTATAGCAACTTGATCTTTGCTAGTTGGCATATTTCCTGTTGTAAGATCTTTACTTACACCGTAGATATTTTGACCTTGTCCATAATCCATACCTCTAACAAGAACTGAAGCATTTACTTTATCTTGAGTTATAAGTGCTGGATTGTCTAAAACTCCTGTAATCTCTGTTACTTTCTTAGGATAGTTAGTTTTTATATTATTTATTATTGAATCATAGTTATCAAATGTATTTGCTGAATTTTTTGCATTTACAATTGTTATCTGTGAACTATTTCCTACTGTTGTTTGAATCATGTTAGTATTAACATTTTTAATTAATAGACCTAAGAATATTTGAACTGTAACACCAAGTGCAATTCCTAGAGCTATAAGTGTTGTTTGAACTTTGTTAGATTTTAAAAATCTTGCTGCTATTTTTAAACTTATACTCATGTATATCTTTCCCTCCATATATTTCATTTCTTTCATATATTTTATATTTTTAATAATTTTTATTATTTAGTAATTCCTATCCATGACTAAAGTATAAGACCTGACCTAAGGTTAAGTGCAATAGCTTTTTTTAATTTTTTTTAAACTTTTTAAACAAAAAACTTCTAAACCATTGATACATCTATCTTTACAAAACTAAAAAATATTTAGCATACTAACTTTTTCTTTTAAAAAATAAAAAAACCAGAAAAAACTTTACTAAATCTCGGCTGATTTCATTACATATTTGTATTTATTTACCATATGTAATCGGATACATTTTTTTGCAAAAAAAAACAACTAATTACTTTATATAATTAGTTGCCTTTTATTTTATTCATAGTTAAGCATACATAAATAATATTCCTCCAAACTCATTTAGTATACTAACTAATTTTAAAAAACTAAATTTATTTAAATCATCTAAAAGAGACATTTTAGTGGTGCTTAACTTTCTTTATAAAGTCCATTAAGTTTTCTATATCTTTCGGATTAACTCCTCTTAACTCTTCTGGTATGATGTCAACTTCTTCTAAAACTTTTAGAAGATTGTCTAATCCATTTTCTATATCTTCCATATTATTAACTCTTTTTTCTATCTCTTCTACAATCTCTAATTTTTTCTTTTCTCCCCTAGCTTTAGCAAATTCACTAAGTAGTATAAGCATCTGATCATGATTTTGTTTGTAAGATGCATCCCTATCCATTCTTACACCATCTCTTTTTGTATGCTTATTTATTCTAATTTTTTTGACCTCTTCCACTAAATCATCCCAGTTTACTCTATCTGAACTTCTAAGCGTATTATCAATAGCTTTAAGAGACTCCCTTATTATATTTAGATGTTTTATTTTCAAATCTATAACTTTTTGCTGTGCTTCTATTATCTCTGTTGTTCTATCAATGTCATCTATATCATATTCCATTATATCAGCTATAGAAAACCCTAAAAATTTAAGAGATGTTATTCTTTTAAGTTTTTTAAAATCCTCGTCTGTATAAAATCTATGCATAGCTTCATTTTTATAACTCGGCTCTAAAAGCTTTATTTTATCATAATATCTAAGAGTTCTTTCTGTGACTCCAGCCATTTTAGCGAACTCTTGCACTTTATAATAGTTATTCATTTTATCTTCTCCTTTGTTAAAATTACAAATTCCATAGATATCCCCACTTAAATTGTATCATTTTATGATATTGTTTTGTCAATATATCTTAATTGAATATATTTTATTTAAATGCACTACTCATATTATAATAACTCTATAATTAAGAGAAAATTTATGAGATTTAAATATTTATGAGATTTAAAATTTATGGAGGTAATGGAATGAAAAAATGGGCCTATTCATTTGGTATTATTGGATATTTCGCTATTTTCGTTCTTTGTTCTTTTGAAATAATAATGATGTCTGTAAATTCATATGGACCTGACACGCTTTTTAGCTTATATTCATTTTTCGGAATAAATATAATAGCTACTTTACTTTTAGCAGGTTCTTTTATGAAAGACAAATTTAAAATCGAAACTATATCTTTCAACATGGATAATCAGGGTATTGCAATTACATACTTAATAATTACAATAGTATCAATTTTCCTTTTAATGTATGTAAATGGGTATACTACAAATGCAAACGACATAATAACTCTAGTAAGAAGCTTTATAAATTCTCCAGAACTTTATTTACCTTTACTTCCTAGTGTTATATCAGGTTTATTATTTGTAGTTAATGATAAAATTGCAGAGCAAAAAAAGATACAGAAAACAGAAAAAAAGAGTCTAGAGGTTAGTATTAACTAACCTCTAATTTTTTATAAATTATTTATATAAATGACATGCTACAAAATGATCTTTTTTAACTTCTACCAACTTTGGAAACTCTTGTTTGCATATATCTATGCACCTGTCACATCTATCAGCAAATTTACACCCTTTATATTCAGCCATTGGATTTCCAACCTCACCGCTTGTCTTACGCTCTTTATCTCGTGAATTATCCATAGTTGGAATAGCAGATAAAAGAACTTCTGAATATGGATGTAGTGGCTCTTTATATAGTTCATCACTTTTTGAAACTTCAACTAAATTACCAAGATACATAACTCCTATTCGATCTGATATATGTCTTACCATTGATAAATCATGAGCTATGAATAAATATGTTAAGCCTAGTCTTTGTTGCAAATCAATAAGCAAATTAACCACCTGAGCTTGTATAGAAACATCTAAAGCTGAAATAGGCTCATCACAAACTATAAATTCTGGTTCAACTGCTAAAGCTCTAGCAATTCCTATTCTCTGCCTTTGCCCTCCAGAAAATTCATGTGGAAATCTAGATATATGGCTTCCATTAAGTCCTACTAGACTTAGCAGCTCCTTAATTCTATCTTCTCGCTCCTTTCCCTTATAAAGTTTATGAATATCAATTCCCTCACCTATAATATCTCCAACAGTCATTCTTGAATTAAGGGCTGAATAAGGATCTTGGAATATCATTTGAGCAATTCTTGCATGTTTTTTTCTATCTTTTAAAGTTTTATTTTTAATCGGGTTCCCTTTAAATAAAATTTCTCCATCAGTTTTTTCATATAAACCTAAAACAGTTCTTCCACATGTTGTTTTTCCACACCCTGACTCACCAACAAGTCCGAAAGTTTCACCTTTATTTATTGTAAAGCTAACATTATCAACTGCTCTTAGCACTTTTTTCTTACCAACATCAAAATATTTTTTTAAATTTACTACTTCAACCATTTTTTCATTTTGCAAATACTCCACCCCCTATATTATATCCCTATCATTTTCTTTAGCATACTCATGTGTAAGCCAACAATTTGTTGAATGAGTTTCACTAAATTCTGTAACCTCTGGTGATACCTCCTTACAAATTTGCATCGCATACTCACATCTTGCACAAAAAGCACATCCTGTTGGTGGCATAAGCAAATCTGGCGGTGTTCCTGTTAGAGCATACAACTTACTTTTAATCTTGCTATCTATTGTCGGCATAGATTTTAATAATGCCTTTGTATATGGATGTTTTGTTTTGTTGAAAACTTCATCAACAGTACCTTTTTCTATAATTTCACCTGCATACATAACATTAATTCTATCTGCATATTCAGCAACTACTCCTAAATCATGTGTGATTAGAATAACTGCTGTATTAAATTCTTTTCTAATACTATCAATTAAATCCATTATTTGAGCCTGTATTGTAACATCTAGAGCCGTTGTTGGCTCATCAGCTATAATTATCTTAGGTCTACAAGCAATCGCCATAGCTATTACTACCCTTTGTCTCATACCACCTGAAAGTTCAAATGGATATTGATTAACCCTTTGTCTTGGGTTCGTAATTTTTACAAGTTCAAAAAGCCTTATAGTCTCTTCTAAAGCCTCTTTTTCTTTCATTCCCCTATGAAGTTCTAATACCTCCATAATTTGTCTACCAATTTTCATTGTGGGATTAAGAGATGTCATAGGATCTTGAAATACCATGCTTATATCTTTACCTCTAATTTTTCTAAGATTTTTTTTCTGATACTCTAATACATTTTCACCCTCAAACAAAATCTTAGATTCTTTATCTATCTCAATAATTTCCTCAGGAAGCAATCTCATTATAGATTTAGCAGTAACGCTCTTCCCTGAACCTGATTCTCCAACAATTGCAAGCATTTCTCCATAGTTAAGTTCAAAGCTAACATCTCTAACAGCCTTAACCTTTCCTTGATAAGTTTTAAAGTTTATTTTCAAATTTTTCACTTCTAATAATTTACTCATAGTCAGCCTCCTATCGTCTTAACTTAGGATCAAGTGCATTTCTTAATCCATCACCTAAAAGATTAAATGATAACATTGTTATTGCTATCGCAAGAGCTGGGAATATCATTTGTGTTGGGTAGAACATCATAGCTTGTTGTCCTGCTGATGCCATAGCCCCCCAGCTTGTTTGTGGTGGTTGAATTCCAAGACCTATAAAACTTAAAAATGCTTCAGCAAATATATAACTTGGAATATCAAAAGTAATATAAACTATTATTATCCCTATTGTATTAGGAATCATATGTTTTAAAATTATTCTAAAAGAACTCGCTCCTAAGGCTTTTGATGCCATTACATATTCAGAGTTCTTAAGCTTCATAACCTCTCCTCTAACCATTCTAGCAATCCCTGTCCATCCAGTTAATACAAGTGCTATTATAAGTGGTACTATACCATTTCCAAGCCTTACAGATATCAAAATAACAACTATAAGATATGGTATACTGTTTAAAACTTCAACAATTCTCATCATTATTGAATCAACTCTTCCACCAAAGTAACCACTTATACCACCGTATAGTGTACCAACAACACATTCTATTAAAGTTCCTACAAATGCTATTAGTAGAGAGACTCTCCCCCCTATCCATATCCTCGAAAAAATATCTCTACCAAGACCATCTGTTCCAAACCAATGCTTTGCTGAAATCCCCATATTAGTTTCATAAATGTTTTGTACCTTATATGCATCACCAGCTATAAGCGGCTGAAATATAACCATAACTATAAGACCTAATAAGATTACCAAAGCAGTCATTGCTATCTTATTTTTTCTAAATCTTCTAAATGCATCTGAAAAATATGAAACATTAGGTCTTTGTATTTCTTCACTTTCTGATTGATTTATCCCTATTCTTTTAAACTTGTCTTTAGTAATCTCTGCCATTTCATCTCCTCCTACAGTTTTATCTAATAGCTAGTGTTTCTAATAATTTTTTCTAAAATAAAAAACTCCTACACCTAGATAACTTTACCTTATCATTGAGACAAACCTCATCTCAATTCGATATAAATTTATGATTCTAACTTAATTCTTGGATCTATCACACTATATAAAATATCTACTATTAAGATAGATAATATAAAAAGTGCTGAGAAGAAAATTGTTAATCCCATAATTATGTTGTAATCCTTTGTGTAAATTGCATCTATCAATGCATTTCCTATCCCAGGAATTACAAATATTCTTTCTATAACTACTGTTCCTGTTATTATTGATGCTATCTGTGGTCCTAAAATTGTTATTATAGGTAAGATAGAATTTCTTAATATATGTCTTAAAGAAATATCAGTAAATGACAGTCCCTTAGCTTTTGCAGTTAAAATATAATCTTGTCCTATAACTTCTAAAACAGACGCTCTCATATATCTTGCATAAGTTGCTATTGAACCAAAACATAATGCTATAGTTGGTAGTATAGTAAATTTAAGCCTCTCAAAAACTGGAGTTGAACTATCATACCACCCTGCAATAGGTAATCCTAAGTGCCCTCCAAAATTATATTGTATAAGAGAAGCTAGAACAAAACTTGGAATAGAAACTCCTAAGATGGCTAAAATCATAACTCCAAAATCTATAGGTGTATCTCTTTTAAATCCAGCTATAATACCAAGTAAAATCCCTACTGTAACACCAAGAACAACTGCTCCTATACCAATCCTTGCTGATGCTGGGAAGTTATCTTTTATAAGACTATTAACATTCATTCCTGGAGTAACAAATGATTGACCAAGATCTCCTGTAAATAAATTTTTTAAATATAAGACGTATCTTTCACCTAATGGTTTATTAAGTCCATATTTAGCTTCCATTGCTTGTGCTACCTCAGGTGGAAGCTTCTTCGCCTGAGCTGTAACAGGATTTCCTGGTATACTATTCATCAAGAAAAATGTTGCTGTTATAATTACAAAAAGAGTTAAAATCATAATAGCTAGTCTTTTAGATATATATTTAACCATCAATTTCACATCCTTTATTTTGAATTTGGGAACCCTTATATCCTACAATAAGAGCTCCCTTTATATTTTTATCCTACTAAATTTACTAATTTTTTTACTAAATTTGTTTTATTTTAAACTTATCAAATTATTATTTTTGATTATCTTCAATAGAAGTCCATCTTAATTGATATGTTCCACCGAATTTTGGCATTTGAAGTCCTTTAACTTTTTTATTCATAAACACATACACATCACTATAGTATGTTGGTGAAACTGCTGGATTATCAACAACCTCTATTTTCTCTATTTGACTATAAATTTTCAATCTTTCCTCATCATTAGAGATATTTCCAAGACTTTTTACTAATTCATTTACTTTTGGATCGTCATACTTTCCATAGTTACTTGCATTTTGCGGTGTAAATAAATCTAAAAATGTCATTGGGTCATTATAATCTGCACCCCATCCTGAACTTGCAATATCAAACTCGCCCCTATCTAGCTTATTTAAAAAGTCTGCAAAGTCTGCTGATGTTACAAGCTGTATATTAACTCCAATCTTCTTAGACCATACATCTTGACTAAATTCTCCTAAAGTCTTACTTCTTGTATCACTACTTTGAAGTAAATACTTAAGTGTATATTTAGACGGATCCGCATCAAGATTTAATTCTTTTAATCCTTCAATAAATAAAGCCTTTGGATCTTGATTCATCACTGCTTTTAGTGGCTGTGGAACTTGTTTTCTATAATCAAGATTTCCAACAACTATACCGTCTGGAACAAGACCATACGCTGGTATATTTCTTTTTTGAATAATACTTGTTAAATCTTCTCTATTCATAGCAATCGATAAAGCAAGTCTAATCTTAGGATTACTAAGAAGTTTTGACTCTAAATTATACTGATTATAAAATACTGACGGTGCAACATCAGTTATTTCATTCCATTTTCCAGCTGTCGCTCCTTCTTTAAGCTTCATAATATAATCTCCTGTTCCACCTATAACATCTAATTGATTATTAAGGAACATTTGATAAGATGTACTAGCTTCCTTTATTTCCGAGAAAACTACTTTGTCCAATTTAATATTATTTGCATTCCAATATTCAGGATTTTTCTTAAGCACTATTTTAGAACCTTTTTGCCAAGACTCAACAGTAAATGGACCACTATAAACTGTATTTTGCGGTGTTGTTCCATACTTGTCTCCAAATTGATTAACAATATCTTCTCTTTCTGGCGCAAGTGCAGGTGACGCTACAAGTTGTGCAAAATAAGGTATTGGTTTTTCAAGCGTAACTACTAAAGTTTCTGGATTTGGTGTCTGTATTGCTACTTGATCCTTAGAAACTTTTCCTTGAAAATATGCCTCTCCATTTTTAACTCCAAACAAGAAGAATGAATATGGCGCTGCAACTTTTCTATCTAATAACCTAAGCCAAGCATACTTGAAATCTTCTGAAGTTAGAGGTTTACCATCACTCCATTTCATTCCTGGTCTCAAATGAAATGTGTAAGTTGTGTTATCACTACTAACATCATAACTACTAGCAGCTCCGGGAGCTAATTTATTATTATCATAAACTAATAAATTTTCTTGAGTATTTTGAATAATATTAAATGACTGTGAATCGCTTGATTTAACTGAATCAAGAGTCTTTATCGCACCTGTTGTCAGATCTAAAGTATTTTTACTTTCCTCAGTTACACCACTATCAGTCATTCCATAAAATATGTAACCACCTATCCCTAATACTGCGATAATAGCTACAGCAATAATACCTCTTTTTCGCATGATTTCTATGCCTCCTTCACACTTTATTAAATAAATTGTAACAATTTTATCATTTATTTGTTATTTATAATTTTTTAATAATTTGTAAACCAGTCATAATTCCAAAATTTAACTGGAAATTCATTATCTATCCTATATTTTCAAAAAAAAGTTATATAGTTTCACATAAACTTTCATTAAAAATAAATACTTATGGATATAGCTTATGAGTATGATATACGATTAATTTCTAGTCACTTTTAGATATCTAATGAGGACTAATCCTTCATTATTAGTAAGCTAGATATATATCAAATAGTATTTTTAATATCCTCACTTTTCTAATCAATATAATGCAAAAAATATATTTCTAAATAAAATAAGACCCAATTTAGATTTTTTACTCACATCTAAATTAGGTCTATATGTGTATAATATTTATTATTCTTCGCCCTTTTTGTCCTTCATCTTTTTTGCTGCTCTAATAAGAGTACTTTTACTTATTTTAGTTAACTCTGCAACTTCATTATAACTATACTTTCCACCATGTATTGTAAGTAAGCTCATAGCATAATCTAAACGTTTTTTAGAAAATTTATTAGGTCTACCATCCTTAAAAGTAACTTTTTCTCTAGCTACTTTTTTTCCACAATTTCTTTTTTCATTAGTAACATTTTGCTCAAACTCTGCAAAAGAATTTAAAATATGTTTTAAATATAAACCTTTTTCACTTGTGTCTATTATTCCTATATCTAAAATAATAACTCTTACATCTTGCTCAACTAAAGTCTTTATGACTTTAAAAGCTCTCTTCATATCAAAATCTAAATTCGATAATTTTGAAATTACAAAAGTATCTCCACCTTTAATCTGTGCCATTATCTTTTTAAGATTTTCATTATTTTTTTTGAATACATTAGAAATATCAAACATTACAATTTCACAAAAATTTTCTTTTAGAATTTTATATTCTAGAGTTGTACTAAAATCTTTCTCTTCTAAAAACTCTAAAAATCTAGTATAGCCAAAAATCATCTTATTCACCTCTAAAAAATTAATACCAACTTTTGATACCATTAGCTTTTTTAAAACGTATTAATTAATTTAATTATACAAGAGTTATACAAACAAAACCCTATATGTTTTTCCCTCGAAAACATCTGTATATATACATTATAACTTATATTAATTGTAAACTTTATGTATAAATTATTAATAAATTATAGATTATTTTTTAATAAACATTAATTTAATGTACTTTTTTTTAAAATTGGAAAAAATAATTTCTAAAAAAAGAGTATTTTTTAAAATACTCTTTTTTTATTTTGTATAAATATTAATTTTCTCCGTATATTTTAACAATATTAATTATAGTTTCTACAGCTTTTTCCATTGATTCTATAGCAACAAACTCATGTCTTCCATGGAAATTCTCTCCTCCAGCAAAAATATTAGGTGTTGGAAGTCCCATAAATGATAATCTTGCTCCATCTGTTCCACCTCTTATTGGTCTTACATTTGGTACTATATTAGCCATTTCCATAGCTTTCTTAGCATTATCAACTACATGCATAACAGGCTCAACTTTCTCTTTCATGTTTTTGTAGCTCTCTACTATTTCTACTCTAACAGTTCCTTCACCATATTTAGCATTTAATTCTTTTTCTATATTTCTAAAAAGCTCTTGTCTTGCTATATATTTATCTTCAAAGAAATCTCTTATTATAGCTACCATACTAGCACTTTCAATACATCCTTTAACATCCATAACATGGACAAAACCTTCATATCCTGATGTTTTTTCTGGTACTTCTTCTAAAGGAAGTTTTGTCATAAATTCATGTGCAACCATAATTGAGTTAATCATTTTATTTTTTGCATAACCTGGGTGAACATTTCTACCTGTTATATTTATTTTAACTGTGCAGGCATTAAAGTTTTCATATTCTAGCTCTCCAACAGCTCCACCATCCATTGTGTATGCAAAATCAGCAGCAAATTCTTCTACATTAAAATGATCTGCACCTTCACCAATTTCTTCATCTGGTGTAAATCCAACTTTAATATCTCCATGTTTAATTTCTGGATGATTTATTAAATATTCCATAGCTGTCATAATTTCAGCAAGTCCTGCTTTATCATCAGCTCCAAGAAGTGTTGTACCATCTGTTGTTATTAATGTTTTACCAATATAATTTTTAAGTTCTGGTGATGACTTAGGTGAAAGATAAACTTTAAACTCTTCATTTAAAACTATATCTTGCCCTTGATAATTCTCTATTATTTGTGGTTTAACATCTTTACCACTCATATCTGGAGCTGTATCCATATGTGATACGAAACCTATTGTTGGGATATTTTTATTTTCTGTATTAGCTCGAAGTGTTGCATAAACATATCCAAACTCATCTATATGAACATCTTCTAACCCTATTTCTTTTAATTCACTTGCAAGTTTTTCACCTAAAACTAATTGTCCTTTAGTACTAGGTGTAACCCTTGTTGAATCATCTGATTTTGTATCTATTTTTACATATTCTAAAAATCTTTCTTCTACTTTTTTCATAAGTGTAATTCCTCCATAAAATATCTTTCTTACTACATTATACATTATTTTAAATATTAAACGCTATTCTCTTGCTATAGCTTCTATAATATCTAATCTATCTAATTTAAATGAAATAATAATATAAGTTAAAAACGTAATAAATAAAACTGCTATTGCTGAAACTATATAAATGGCAGGACTCAACATAAAACTCATATTCATAGTCATAAAGTTAGTTTTTAAAACTTCCACAACTATTGTTGAAGTAATTACTCCAAGCACATAACCTATAGCTCCTATAATTATAGACTGAAGTAAGACCAAACGCTTCATACTTTTCTTTGTCAAACCAATACTTCTCATGATTGCATACCACTTAACCCTTTGTTCCACATTCATTCCCATTGATACAATAAATAAAAGCATAGCTAATACTAAAACTATATAACCACAAAAACTAAAGTTACTTGATATTAATTAAGCTTATTTTTGATAAAAATTAAGGATATAGTATGGTTTGATATAATACCGCTCAAGTAGATTTTGGTTGTTTACCCTCTCTACTTGATAGGAGACATATCAAATTCACTATATCCTTAAAATTTTTTATTTATTTTTACCTAACCCATGGTTGTATATTCTTCTATTTTCTATTGACCACAATCTCTCTGAAAACTCTCCTACTTTTGTTTCTGTAACAAGCTTTCTCATATCATACATTCTAGCATCTATCGTATCAATATAATGTACCATTTCAGCTTCTGCAATCATAGGTTTTACTGGACTTCCATACTCTGGTTCATAATGATGAGATAAAATTATATGTTGTAATAACATAAGTTTATTTTTATCTGTTCCAAGCTCATTTGCAACAAGTTCTATTTCTTTTATTCCTTGTGTAATATGCCCAAGTAGTGACCCCTCTAATGTATATTCATCAACTATTCCAAGTTCTGATGCATTCATTTCTTCAATTTTTGCAAGGTCATGCAAAATAATACCTGCATAAACTAAATCTGTGTTTAAAAAGTCATATATTTCACACATACTTTTAGCTAATCTTAACATAGTTAAAATATGATATAATAATCCGCCTTTAAATGAATGATGATTCTTCTTCGCAGCAGGATAATACATTAACTTTTCTCTTTTTCTCTCTATTAATGATGTTAAAAGAAGTTGTATATCTTCGTCTTTCATATTATCTATAATATCTTCTATTTCTGCTAACATCTCTTCACTAGGAATTGGTGCTGACTTAACATATTCATTTACATCAATATTATCTTCATCTTCTGCTTTTCTCATTTTTTCTACTTTAAGTTGAAGACTCCCTTGCCAATTAGTAACTGTCCCTCTTACCATAATTATTTCATTACATTTATATAGATTTTCATTTTGGTCATTTACTTCCCAAACTTTAGCTGATATTTCACCAGTCTTATCTGACAAAATTAAATCTAAATACTTTTTATTACTATTATTAGCCACCTTACATATTATTGATTTAATAAGGTAAAATCCTTCTATTCTTTCACCTTGTTCAAACTCTGTTATTTGCTTTTCTAAAATACTCATACCAATATCCTTTCATATATCTTAAATGTTATACTATAATAAATTCTAATTCGAATTTTAAATCTTTATATTCTCTCAATTACTATTATTTCATATATGAGAGATTTGTAAACTATTTTTAGTTGATAAGGAGTAATAAATATGTTTTTACCTACTGATGTTAAATTTATATTAGATACATTCCAGAAAAATTCCTATGAATCATTTATTGTTGGAGGGTGTGTTAGAGATTCTTTATTAAAAAGAGATATTAATGACTATGATATAACTACAAATGCCCTACCAGAAGAAATTATAAAATTATTCAAAAAAACTATTCCAACAGGTATCAAACATGGAACTATTTCTGTATTAATAAATAATGTAACTTATGAAGTTACAACTTATAGAATCGATGGCGATTATATTGATAATAGAAGACCTGATAATGTTGTATTTGTTAGCAATATAAAAGAAGATTTAGCTAGAAGAGATTTCACAATAAATGCATTAGCATATAGCCCATATCTTGGTTTCAAAGATTTTTTTAACGGACAAGAAGATTTAGATAAAAAACTTATTAAAGCAGTTGGAGACGCAAATAAAAGATTTAATGAAGACGCCTTAAGAATGTTACGAGCTATTAGATTTTCAGCTCAATTAAACTTCGAAATAGATAAAAAAACATATGAAGCTATTCAAACTAATGCTCATTTAATTAAAAATATAAGTATGGAAAGAATCAATATAGAACTTATAAAAATATTAAAAAGCACTATTCCGAGTATAGGAGTTAAAAAATTAGTTGAAACAAAACTAATCGAAAATTTATTTGAAACAGAGTTTAAAAGTTATTTTAACCACGAGCATTTTCTAGAAAATATTTTGCTTTTAGACAAAATTCCAAATTATCTACCATCAAAACTATATATATTAATCCATTTACTATTTAAAAATATATCACTTAAAGATACAGAAAAAATCTTAAAATCATTAAAACTTGATAATAAAACAATCGCTAAGACTATGTTTATTTTTAAAAACATCTCATTTTTAAGTTCATTAACCACAAAGTTATCTTTAAAAGAATTTATGTCTAATATAGATAAGGAACTTATTTTAGAAATTTTCGAACTAGCTACTTCAATTGATATAGCAAACGAAAGTTTACTGAATTTAGCTTTAAAAATTTATGATAACAAAGAACCTTTAGCAATAAAAGACCTTGCAATTAACGGACAAGATCTTATTAAGGAGCTTAATATTTCCCCTGGAAAAATACTTGGTGAAACATTAAATTATTTACTTTTCGAAGTTTTAAAAAATCCTTCTCTTAATTCAAAAGAAGCATTACTTTCTCTTGCTAATTATAAATCATAAATATAGTTTTATTTTATTCAAAAACTCAGAGCTACAGTAAATATTTATTCCCTTAAGAGATATTAATTCAGGAAAAATTTATTTACTCATCCTTGCTCTTATAAATTTTACCATACCATCCTACTATATAATTTTAAAAAGTCTACAAGACTATTATAGGTTTATTAATATAAATCATTTCAAAATAAAACTAAAAAGCTTTCTTATACAAAAAATAAACTCCTAAAACTCCTAGCTTAACGCTAGGAGTCGATTAGGAGTTATATATTGTTTGATTAAACAGTACTATATAATACTGTATTTTTATTTAACTATATATCTTTGAAGATATTATGTAGTTTTCAAAACTTATGTAATCATTTTCAAAAGCAATATAAATAAACTTTATAAAAGCCCAAACTCCAAGAACTAAAGTTCTAAAGTTATTAATCTATAAACTTTTTAATCTTAAAAATATACAAAATAGGAGGCTATTAAAGCCTCCTATTTATTAGTAATTGTATTATGGTATATATTAAATTCCTACTAGTTCTTTTTGTTTTGAATAAAGTTTTTTATATTTTACTTACTTTCTTTTCTTCCAAAATAATCCTAACCCTGATACAAATGCTATAACCGTTGCTAAGGCTCCTACCCCTTTAGCTCCACTATATACATTTTTAAGTCCTGTATTTGGTAAAATATTTGTTGTATTTATACTACTGCTTCTCATTGTTGGTACTACTAATTGCTTAATATGAGCACTATTACTTGTAGAAACTACATTTGTTACTGTTTGTGAATTACTTGTAATAACGCCATTTACTACACTAACCTTATTAGTATTACCTATTTTATTTTCCCCTTTTTTTATAATCGGTTGTTGTTCGCTATGATTTGTTTCTGATCTACCTGCTACATTTGGTTGTAATTCTCCATGATTTGTTACTGGCTTACTTGGGACATTTGGCTGTAACTCTCCATGATTTATCACTGGATTCCCTGTTGCACTTGGTTGTAACTCCCCATGATTTATAACTGGATTCCCTGTTACATTTGGTTGTAACTCTCCATGATTTATAACTGGATTCCCTGTTACATTTGGTTGTAACTCTCCATGATTTATCACTGGATTCCCTGTTACATTTGGTTGTAACTCTCCATGATTTATAACTGGGTTTCCTGTTACATTGGGTTTGCTCGCATCTGGTGTTTTCTCCGCTGGCTTCGCCTTTGTTGGATTATCTACCTTTGGTTTACTTCCTTCTGGTGTTTTTTCTGCTGGTTTCACTTTCGCGGGATTATCTATCTTTGGTTTGCTCGCTTCTGGTGTTTTCTCCGCTGGCTTCGCCTTTGTTGGATTATCTACTTTTGGTTTGCTCGCTTCTGGTGTTTTTTCTGCTGGTTTCACTTTCGCAGGATTATCTACCTTTGGTTTGCTTGCTTCCGGTGTTTTCTCCGCTGGCTTCGCCTTTGTTGGATTATCTACCTTTGGTTTGCTCGCTTCCGGTGTTTTCTCCGCTGGCTTCGCCTTCGTTGGATTATCTACTTTTGGTTTACTTCCTTCTGGTGTTTTTTCTGCTGGTTTCACTTTCGCAGGATTATCTAC
>JBOFRC010000406.1:0-1020 GCA_051650825.1 Sarcina sp.
CCCAAAGGATTTCTAATCCATCACCTTAACCACTCGTCCACAACTATAGTGAGGGGTTGCCTAGGAAGTCCTCTAGGCAGATTTCGTAAAAAATTGCTGCCTGACCCTTTTGCAACCTAGGCACGTAGCAGGAAAAAAACAAAAACACAGTGCCAACAAGGAGACTCCAAGCTGCCACGTATCTGGATGTGTGGACCCACAGAACTGGACAATTTGTATGCCTCTAATATCCAGCACACTCAGTTGACTTCAGAGGTGCTTAGATTAAAAGTCTGGCTCTCTACCGACTGAGCAATCCGGAAACGTGCTGTCGGTCTTCCCCTTGCGCTATAACAGCCGTAATCAAAGGGATGGCCAAGGGAAACGCACAACTCTCCCCACAGAAAGCTAAATCAAATGAAGACAAGCCTGCCCGTAGTCAGTAGGGTTCGAACCTACGCGGGGATACCCCAATGGATTTCAAGTCCATCGCCTTAACCTCTCGGCCACGACTACATTTTCTGGGCTGCCACATGTTCTCTTGGCTGGATGTGGGAGGCACAGAACAGCTTGAAGGACCAATCCATCCATCTTAAGAGAAAACTCTTGCCGTGACCCGGATTCGCTGCGGCCACAACGCAGAGTACTAACCACTATACGATCACGGCGCACCACTGGTACCACTCTTTCTTTCCTCAAGGTCGGTTAGATGGCAAGAAGTTAAGGAGTTAGATAAGACGCTTCGTGTTCAAAAAACATTTACACACGTCAGGTGTACAACTATTATGGGATGTCGATGAACTGGAAATTGTACTTATATGATAAAAGGAGGTAGGATGGCTTTATGATCATTTACTTATTTGCTTATCCAATCAATTTTCAAAGTCTGTTTGCTGAAAAACTAATATGTATGATTTGACCGAATAATCTGTTTTGTTTCGAGCTTACTTCGTAGCTCTCTGAGATGTGTTTTGGTTGTACCCTACCCTGAATTCAATTTTACTATTGAGTGGCCTGACTTTAATCTCATAGGTGAATTTC
>JBOFRC010000407.1:0-1565 GCA_051650825.1 Sarcina sp.
TACTTGCAGCTCCCTTTGTTCTCTCTCTCCATGTTCTCATTCTCTGCCTTTAATGTCCTCCTGAAAGTCTCACATGTCTCTCCATCTGTTCTGTTACCTTTGGATTTTTGCTCTTTCATACAAATCAGAACGAGAAAGACCCGCTGCATCCCCCAACAGCCTCACACTTACACACCTTCACAATCACATGGAGGTTTCCTGTGTGTTTCTGTGGGTTCTTCTTCATCACTCTGCTCTGTCTCTGCTTCATACTTTTGCCACTTTTGGTGGATAATGTACTCTTTCCTGTTACTTTGTCTTTGTTCTATTACTTTTTCTCTCTTCCTCAAACTACTTTACTAAGTCTTCATGTCTTTATTGAAAGGGCCGTTTCACAGGCCGCTCTGGTTGTTCGTATGCAAAAGATTAACTGCTACACAGAGAATAATTATGACTAAATCAACTTTAAATGAACCACATATTACTGCTTTTTGGCTTTGCATAGCTTTTATATATTTGTGCAGAGTTCTGCTGTGTGCTGAATGTTGGATCTTTCTTTTGGTCTCTTCTCTGCATCCCACTGAGCATTTAACATCAATCTATCCAGGCTCCATCTGCTATTACCAAGCCCTTTTCACCTCCTCTCAGACCTGACCTCAGGCCAGCCTCTCTCATGCTGCCATGCTAGGCAGAGCTGGCACACACACACACACACACACACACACACACGGTCTCAGCCTGGCATAGCCTGTCAGCTTCTCTTCCTACAGGAGACATCAGCTAATTAGGCAATAACAAAAGCCACACAGAGAGATGAGTTTTCAGCAGCTGGATCGACTGAGCTGAAGCAGAAGCCCTGCTAATTTTATAGATATCTAATTTGGCTAAATGCTCATTTTACAGATAACTCTCCCTTGTGAGAGGTATCCATGTTGTTTATCTGCTTTCTAAGTCCATATCTCTGTTCACTTCTGTACATTTTTTTTACATGCTGATACTTGCCATTAGGTCTACCCCTCTGGAGCATCTTGAAAAAGCTGCCGCTAAATTTCCAGCCTTGATGAACACAGTATCACTCCGCATCTCTTCCACCCTGCATGATGCTGCCGCTTTGTTTCAGAAGTTCAGAGTAGCTCTTGATACTGTTGCACCTCTAAATGTTAAAATATGAGCTGTCAAAAACACACCTTCAAATAACAGTCACACCTGTCATCTGAGAAGATGATGTAGGAAGGCAGAGTGCTGATGGAGAAAGTTAAAACCGAGACTTTATCATCTTATTCTGGGAGTGGAAGTTGTAAAATATAACCAGACCCCGCTCCAATATTATTGCATAAATAGCATTATAACACTATTTTCAGGTTTTTGCATTTTTCTTAATCCCGGTCGAGAAAACTTTGTTTCTGTATGTGTGTATAATTTTGTCGTTTAATTGTACTTTTCTCTTTCTCCCTTTTCTGTTGTTTGTCTCCTGTCTCCTTCGTCCTGAATCTTCTTCTGTGGATCCTGAAATGCAGGTAAAACATGACTTCTTCTTGTACTAATGAGGTGTGAGAGTTTATATGCAAGTGAGTTTGTATGCTGTG
>JBOFRC010000408.1:0-1759 GCA_051650825.1 Sarcina sp.
CAGGTAACCAACTCCTTTAACTGTGTGAAAAATACTTGGCAAATGAATTTAGCTGTAAATAAACTTCATTTTGAGGGGATGCCATGATGTATTGAAACTGTCTTACTGTTGACTTTTTGTCTTTTATTGAAAGAAAGAAATAACCGGAGGGGTTGTCTGAAATTCACTTTGCAGTAGATGACGCATATCTTGGATGTGACAATTTAGCAAGTGAATGTTTTGCATTTCTGTGCCGTTTATTTGTGACGAGCTCTGTGAGAAAAAACCTTATCTCTCAATCTTGCTGCTCCATTTAATCTATTCTCCGTTTCTCTCTGTCAGTTTTTCCATTTTATCATTCTCTCAGTGCATCTTCCTATTTCACGTCTCTATCTGTATCTCTGGCTTTGCTCTTTTTGTCTCTCACCTGTTTCTTTCTCTTTTGCCTGCTACCCCCCCATCTTACTCTGAAGCATCACAGGAAGCAGAAGGCCACATTTTTGGGAAAGGATTTGGCATGATGCCCTCATCACAGATTAAACATGCTAATCTGACGTGGTTCAGAGAGGGTCGCTCGTCTCATTGGAGGTCTAACGGAGGATTTGATTAATGCAGCTGTTGTCCGACGTTCTCTCACACCGACCAGGAATGAGCCTCCCGACAGTGAGCAAAATCAGACTACATCCATGGCTGTGACATGTTTTTATGTTGTTATTAAAAGCGGCGGAGCCCATGGAATTGACTTTTCTCATTAATCGTTTTTGTTGTCTACTGTTTTCTTGTTCCTCACATGACACTGAAATACAGATAACAGCAAAAAAAAAAAGAGATTCCCGGTTCCCGGTCCTGCAGACCTGATTCCCGGCAACTGCCAACCATGACTTGCTCACCTAAAGGCCAAGCATAGGAGTGTTTGTGATAATTACAGCCCGACATGACCAAGCATGTTTTCGTGGTATCATTTGCGTCAGTGTTTATTTTATTTTGTTAATATTGCTTAGTTGAAAGCACTTCTGTAACTTTCTCTCAATTGTTAGCTAACTGTTAGCTAACTTCAGTGGTTTCTATAGTGCCGAGTAGAGCTGCAACTCCAGAAACCAAATGGTTGGTTTTAGGTTTTAGATTAGAAATTGCTTAGTTTGTTTCTTTTATAAACGGCGGGAGGAGATTGTTGGCAGCAGTACAAAGCCTGGGTGCAACTTCTGCCTGAAAAGGCAGGTTCTTGGGGGAAAAAGCCCTTGCACCATTCCTCTGGGATTAAAGCTTCATTTCTTTTGGTCATGAAGATGGTTCTCAATCATAAGTATCATATATGCAGAAAACTTTAATGATTGGTAAATGTAGTCAGCATTCTTTCAGTTTGACAATTTTTGGCAGGAAAAGGATTCCAAACAATGATGTGACAAACGTTCAGCAGCAGATGTTGATTGATGCTCGACGGCAGCAGATGTCGACGCTCACACAAACAGAGGCGGACCTGACTGAAGTGACCATGTGACCTGCTGTAAGCCAGCAGCTCTCTGAGCAGATGGCGTCTCCCTCTCTGATCGGGGATGGATCCGACGCTCGCCGGTTGTTTTGACTCTGCGTGTGTCCTCAGATGACTCAATGAGCCAATCCTCAGCTCATCTGCTGTCAATAATGACATATAAACACATTTCATTTTGCCAAAGCATAAATGAACTGTGGACAAAGAAAAAGGAAGCGCTGGGGATTATGTAGGTTGCAGTGACTACAGATATGTTCCTCTGACAGTTTCTATGCTTTCATATAGCGACGT
>JBOFRC010000409.1:0-2243 GCA_051650825.1 Sarcina sp.
AAAAAAGTAAAAGAATATGAAATAGAAAGGAGAGCTGACAGACGCGAGAATGAACAAGCCTCGGGAAGATCGATGTGGACGCGGCGCGTTTGCAATTGTCACAGACCAACTTCTAAACTGTATAGGAAGCATTTTAATACTTTCTTGTGATTAAATGTTGTGTAATCGCTGGAATGTTTGAATGAATTAACACATATACAACACGAAATGTCCTGAATTGTAAAGTGAAAGTCAGCTCCGTCTCTCTCTGTCTCTAACATGAAACTGGGCGTGTTCTTCTATCAGTGAACAGAAGTAAATGTCATTCACGTGTCTGTCCACAAGAGGGAGCCACGAGACCGTGTTATATTCTATTCTGTCTTATTTTATTCAGCTGAAAATGGGATTGTGGCTCCCTGTAAAGGACGGTACTGCACCTCTAGAGGGGGCATTTTTGCTTTTTCAATGCATTTCAATGGCCAAAAAAAATAGTTTGAAAATTAATATCTCGAGTTATGATCACGTGATTACTGTGAAAAGATATAGCAACTCAAGTCACAGCAGGGCCCACGTCTGTGGCAAGTTTGGGGCTTGGGGCATTAAAGCTCTAGGAGGAGTAGCAGTCAGAAATTGGGTAACATAAGAATAATAATAATAACTAGAACCTAAAGTTCGTAGAACAAACTTTGATGTTGGCTTGGGAAAGCCTTGAAGTGCAACCAGGGGGAAAGTGCATACACACTCACGATGCATTCAGAAGATTAAAGCATCTAAGTTATTGCCGCTCTAAGAGGCATTGCCCTTTTAATTGAGAGCTTCGGGATTGTGAATTGTCAAGTCAAGTCACCTTTATTCATATAACGCTTTTTACAAAGCAAATTGTGGCAAAGCAGTTTTACATGAATAATTGGCAATAATTTCGGCTGAACAGCAGCTCCCAAAGAAAATGGTGTTATTGTCCAGCTTATTCTATATATTATAGATTCATTCCGTTGCAAAGATTAATAGTTATTCTTCTAGTTAATTTATGTATATCAGCACTGCAGAAAACAGTGACGTAATCGTCCGGCTCAGCTCAGTTCACATACAACGGCGCCAATGCAGGCGTATCAAAAACACTGCTGAATATGTGTAAATGAAGCCTTTTAATACTTTCTTGTGATTAAATCTTGTGTAATCGCTTGATCGTTGTATTTATGAAGGTTTAAAACCCCGTAGAAATCAGGATCGTTCGTGATTTCGTGATCAATGCTTTGAGAGAAATGACGCGCGGCTCTTTGTTTAATCCGTTAGGAAATGAAGTTTAAACAGATGCCACACATCGTCAACACATTAACACAGTCATACAGAAAATCATTCAAACAACGAAAGTAAAAGAATATGAAATAGAAAGGAGAGCTCACAGACGCGAGACAGAACGAGCCTCGGGAAGATCGCTGTCGACGCGGCGCGTTTGCAATTGTCACAGACCAACTTCTAAACTGTATAGGAAGCATTTTAATACTTTCTAGTGATTAAATCTTGTGTAATCGCTTGATCGTTTTATTTATTAAGGTTTAAAACCCTGTAGAAATCAGGATCTTTCGTGATTTCGTGATCATTGCTTTGAGAGAAATGACGCGCGGCTGCTGCTTTGAGAGAAATGACGCGCGGCTCTTTGTTTAATGCGTTAGGAAATGAAGTTTAAACAGATGCCACACATCGTCAACACATTAACACAGTCATACAGAAAATCATTCAAACAAAGAAAGTAAAAGAATATGAAATAGAAAGGAGAGCTGACAGACGCGAGAATGAACGAGCCTCGGGAAGATTGCTGTGAACGCGGCGCGTTAATAAATGTCATAGTAAACCTTGCAAACTGTATAGGAAGCATTTTAATACTTTCTTGTCATTAAATCTTGTGTAATCGCTTGATCGTTTTATTTATTAAGGTTTAAAATCCCGTAGAAATCAGGATCTTTCGTGATTTCGTGATCACTGCTTTGAGAGAAATGACGCGCGGCTGTTGCTTTCAGAGAAATGACGCGCGGCTCTTTGTTTCATCCGTTAGGAAATGAAGTTTAAACAGATGCCACACATCGTCAACACATTAACACAGTCATACAGAAAAGAATTCAAACAAAAAAAAGTAAAAGAATATGAAATAGAAAGGAGAGCTGACAGACGCGAGAATGAACAAGCCTCGGGAAGATCGATGTGGACGCGGCGCGTTTGCAATTGTCACAGACCAACTTCTAAACTGTATAGGAAGCATTTTAATA
>JBOFRC010000410.1:0-1105 GCA_051650825.1 Sarcina sp.
TTTTCAATTTAATTTTCATTTTTTATTAATTTTTTTAAATTAATTTTTTACAGTCATGGTTAGCTGAATAAATACTACGTATAAGTAGCTAATAAGATCATTTATACCTGAATCAATCAGATGGGTCAGAGGTGGTTTGAGTTTCTGGGGTGAGTTCAGCACCATGGACAGAGACAGCGGACGACCAGCGTCTGCTGTAATTTCACTGTAAATTATTTTTTCTACTCTGTATGTCGTATTTATATATTTGTCTACACAAGCTGCCAGCTGGTGTCGATACTAAACATTAAACCTGATCTTCCACATCAACTGCAGAGACGTGGCAGGACTGTGTGTCAGTTTACTTCATGGCTCCTGATGTTATCCAGATGTTTCTGAACCTCAGACAGCGTTTACTTCGGCTTTGCTCATAGCTGTTCTTCATGTGTTGTCTGCTTCATCCTCTCTTATCTCCTCTTCCTCTGCATGAATGGTCTCCTCGTGAACTGCTCCACTGCTGGTGTAACCTCCATCACCCCGAACTCCAAATGTAGTCAATGCAAGCTCTATATGCAAACGAATAATAGATATGGTCAAACATACAGATAATATAAAAACAGTTATGGACAGTCTATAGCAGCCTCAGCACCATCTGTCACAGATGTGTGTACAAGACAACATGACTGAGGACCCAAATGCAGACACTGAGGCACAAAAAGGAATTTACTAAATCAGTGTTCATATTAACAGACTCACAGTCAGGCACGAGACGGCAGTCCAAACAAGCAAACAAATCCAAAAGAAACAGGCAGCAGGGCAGAAACAGGCAGCAGGTCAGAAACAGGCAGCAGGTCAGAAACAGGCAGCAGATCAGAAACAGGCAGCAGGTCAGAAACAGGCAGGCAGGTCAGAAACACGCAGCAGAAACACGCAGCAGAAACAGGCAGCAGATCAGAAACAGGCAGCAGATCAGAAACAGGCAGCAGAAACAGGCAGCAGGTCAGAAACAGGCAGCAGGTCAGAAACAGGCAGGTCAGAAACAGGCAGCAGGTCAGAAACACGGGTAAGAAACATGAGGCGGAAAATCAGTAGCAGGAAAACAAGGACAGGTAGTGGGACAAGTACT
>JBOFRC010000411.1:0-2719 GCA_051650825.1 Sarcina sp.
GTATAAGTAAACTCACCTAAATCATTAGATTGAACAGTTGAAATTTTGTTATTAATATTTATATACACTGGGATATTAGCATTTGTTTTTCCACTTATTGTTGTTGTATTATTAGTATTATATAATGCATTTAAATTGCTCATATTAGCACTAATTGTTTTTAATCCATTTTGTGTAATTTCATAATTAATAGTACCTTTTTCTGAAGTTCCATTAACTTTAAAATTAGCATTTGAATTACTAGTAATTTGTATAGTATCTCCATAATTAAAAGCTTTTCCATTTAAAGCGTTATATATATCATTTTCTGGATATGCGCCACCCTTAAATGTTTGGCTATCTATAATTTGTCCTTTTGAATTTCTAAGAATTACAATTAAAGAATTATTTCCATTATAATATGGATTCGTTGATGCATATCCTTTCGTTATTTTAAATGTATTATTTGAATTAAAACCAATATTAAATAATGCATCATACCATACATTAGAAATATCTATACTTTGATTGGACAAAGTATCTATTTTAGTTTTGCTAGAATTATTAGCTAATAAAACTTTATTTACACTTGTTCTAGGATAATTACTAAGACCGCTCCCACTAACTACAGTCATAGTTCCTAAAACTATCCCGCTAACTATTTTTATTTTCTTATTAAACATAGTTACACCTCTTATCTTAAATTCATCACTTCAAATTTTTAATACTAAACTCTCAAAACAAAATATTCTTGGTGACAAATAGATTATATGCTATATTTACTCAAATCTGCTTTCGCTAACATTACATAAAATTATCAATAAAATTAAATTTAATAAGTTTTTTAATTATATTAAAATTTATTTAAAAACAAACAAATAATTTATTTTACATAAAAAAATATAGTTATTATTGATTTTTTTCTTCAATAATAACTATATTTCAAAGCTTGTACACTTTTTAGTTATACATATTATGCTATTTTACATTATAGGTGATAATAATCTAAATATTGATTCTAAGAATTTTGTTTTCTTAGGTCTTGCATTAAAATCTTCTTTTGTAAGCCTTGTACAAAGTTTTAAGTCTTCATCAAATTTTCTTTCAAGTTCTATAGCCTTTTTAGAGCTATATATAACTGCATTAGTTTCAAAATTAAGAAGAAAACTTCTAAGATCCATATTAGCTGTACCAACACTTGAAATTATCGAGTCTGCTACCATAGTTTTCGCATGTATAAATCCTTTAGGATTATATTTATATATATTTACTCCGTATTCTAAAAGAGTTCCTATATAAGTATTTGCAACCCAAGGAATAAAGAAATGGTCAGCTTGTGCTGGTAACATTATATTAACCTCAACTCCTGATAAAGCTGCAATTTTTAATGAGTCTAATATCGACATATCTGGTACAAGATATGGTGTTTGTATACATATCCTTGTTGTAGCCTTATTTATTATTTTCATATAAGTATTCTTAATATGCTCTTTTTCATGGTCTGGTCCTGATGAAATAATTTGAAGTGGAACACTATGTTCAAAGAAATCCGTTTGATGATGATTAAAATATTTTTTAAAACTATCATCAATCTTTTCTTTACTTGTATGAGTCCAATCAAGAACAAATCTTTCTTCTATAGCATTTACAGCCTCTCCTTCTATTTTCAGATGAGTATCTCTCCAATACCCAAGCTCACCCTCACCGGCATATTCTTTTCCTATGTTAAAGCCACCAAGATAGCCAACTTTTCCATCTATAACAAGAAACTTTCTATGGTTTCTATAATTAGCTCTAAGATTTATTTTTTTAAATATACTTGGGAAAAATACTTCAAACTTCCCGCCAGCTTGCTTAAGTTTTGAAATGTATTCTTTAGAGATGAAATTTCCCATTCCATCTACTTGAAGTTTAACTTCTATTCCCTCACTAGCTTTTTCACAAAGCACATCTAAAATTTTACTTCCCCATGAATCACTTCTAAAAATATAATATTGCATATGTACAAAGTTTTGTGCACCTTTGATTTCATCTATTATATCATTGAAAAGTTCTTTTCCATCGAAGAAAAAATCTAAAGAATTATTGCGTGTATATAATGAGTTACAATTTATATAGTTCATTATAATAAGATCTTTATTAAGCTCTGATGCTGCATTGTAATTATTAGTAGTTTTTATTTTTTTAAGATATTCATTTTTTGCATGATCTGCTGAAATTTTTTGCCTAAATCTCTTTTCTTTACTTATACCTTGTCCTAATAATAAGTATAATATTACCCCTACAATTGGAATAAATATTAAAATTAAAAGCCATGCCCAAGTAGATGTGGTATCTTTTCTCTCAAAGAAAACAAGTACAATAATAAAAATAAGATCTAGTATTCCTATCAGTGCTAATGCCGTAATTAATAATCCGTGCATTTTTAATCCTCCATTTTATTATATTTTTAATTCTACACTATTATATAATAAATCTTTAAGACTTTTTTGCTTTTTAATTATCAAATTAATATCAAAATAGTAATTATCTTATTTAAATATTACTATTTTAGAAAAGCTATAAAAAATCTTTTATTTAAATACTACTTTTGAAATTTTACTCTTATAAATATTGATTTTTAATAAAAAAATAATACTTTTTTTCTAAAGTTTTTTTCTTAACAAACTTTAGAAAAACCTAGTAAAAAATTTAGCTTATCCATAAAAATGCTAAAAATAAATAGTAACCTTAATAAAAA
>JBOFRC010000412.1:0-19195 GCA_051650825.1 Sarcina sp.
TAACTGAAATGGAGTGAAGTACCTCTAGAATAAAGAATATTATAGTTTTTTCAGAGCTTTAATACAAAGTTTATTTGAGGATAATATTATTAAAGTTATTACTTATAAGGTGGGGGTAAATATATTTAGATTACTAGAAACTGTTTTAATTTTAATGTTTGGTAGCATAGGTATATATCTTGTTTTTGGATTTATCTATGCAATAATTGAAAGAGCAACTTCTAAAAATTTAGTGAAAAAATTTGGAGTTAATGCAGTTATTATAACAGGATTTATAGGAACAACTGTGCATGAGTTATCACATCTTTTAATGGCAAAACTATTTTGCCATAGAGTTGTTAATGTAAAATTATTTAGTTTTACTTTAACTTCAAGAGAATTAGGTCATGTAACACATTCCTATAATAAGAAAAATTATTATCAAAGAATAGGAAACTTTTTTATTGGGATTGCTCCAATAATAGGTGGAACAATAGTAATTTTACTTTTATTAAGATTTTTATTGCCTGCTAGCTGGAATGATATAATAAATAATTTTGATTTGAATAAATATGTTGCAGCAGCAGAAGCATTAAATATAAAAGAGTTTTTTCTTTATATTTATAGTGGCTTTTTAGTGATAGTAAAGAGTATATTTGCATTTTCTAATTTAACAACTTTTAGATTTTGGATATTTATCTTTATATTACTTTCTATAACGAATCATATGTCTTTAAGTGCTGCAGACTTTAGAAATTCATTAGATGGACTAATTTTTATAGCGATATTAAGTTTTGGTGTAGCAATTATATTACAAATACTTGGTGTTAAAATAAGTAGTGTAACAAATATACTTGTGATTTATAATATCTTTATATTTTCAGTTCTATTATTGATATTAATATTAGCCATTATAATATGGGGGATTAGTAAAGTTTTGAGCTTCTTTTAAAATATAAAAACTAATTTAAAAACTAATTTTGGTTTAATATCAAAATTAGTTTTTTTGTATAAAAATATACTGATAATTAGATGTGTTAAAATGGTAATATATGGTATAGTTATTATTGAGTGTAAAGGGGGATTCGCGAATGAAATTTTATAAAAATTTATGGAGTAAATTTTGGGACAATAAAATTTGTGGAAATAAAACATTTAGATTAGTTTTTTTTGCTATAGCAATCTTTGGCATAATAGATGGAGTAATAAATTCTGGTATTGAATATGGAGGATTTCCTGTAGCCTTGCTTTTTGGAATATTTTCACTCCCGTTTATAGGAATAATAGGAATTATTTATGAAAAAGTTAAGTTTGGAACATCATTACTTACTAGTTTTATTAGCTGGATTTTTGGAGTAGGGACATTGCCAATTACTTATTTTATTTTCTGTATGCCTGTATTAATTAGTTTGAAAATATTAGGAGGATTATTTTAATGTTAGGTGCTATATTTTGGGGGACTTTAGTGACCGCTTTTTTAGATACTATTGGAATTTTAGAAGCACTTACTAAGGGAGTAAATGACTTGTTTGGTGTAGAGTTTACTAAAGCGGGTTTATATGTGATTATAATAGCTATTATTTCAATAGAAAAATTGTTAGGAAATAAAAAATCAGTTACTACAATAAATGTAAATGATGGAGTTAATCATACTAAACATGATAAAATAGAAATTGATGTAGATTATGAAGATTATTAGTAAGGATAAAATAAATAGGAGATTTTATGATGAAAATAAGACCACATCATTTGCTATGTACACAGGCGTATGAAGGAAATGGATATAATAAAGAATTTATAAATAATATGGATAAAAATATTAAAATTTTAAGAGAATATAAAAGCTATAAAGTAGAGATTAAATCAGCTTTAGATAATCTTTGCATAGGTTGTCCACATAATAATAAAGATATTTGTTCTACACAAGAAAAAGTTATGAATATGGATAAAAAGGTTTTAGAATATTTTGATATTAAGGAAGGTATATACGAATACAAAATGCTTATAGATAAAATACAAAGAAAAATAAATAAAGATATATTTACTGATATTTGTAGTGAATGTGAGTGGTATGAATATGGTATATGTGAAAAGTTAATTTTAAAAAATAAGAAATAAATATAGATTAAATATTTTTTAGGATAATATAAATAATAAATATATTAATTAAAGAAAGTAGAGGTAACAAAAGATGAAATATACATTAATTACAGGGGCAAGTTCAGGAATAGGATATGAAACAGCTTTAAAATTTGCGAAAAAAGGTAAAAATTTAATTTTAGTAGCAAGAAGGAAAGAAAATTTAGATGAATTAAAAAGTGAAATAATGAAGATAAATAGCGGTTTAGAAGTTATAATTTATGTAGCGGATTTGTCTAGTGTTGACAATGTTTATAAGTTATATCAAGACTTTAAAGATAAGCATATAGAAACTTTAATTAACAATGCTGGATTTGGAAACTTTTCTTTAGTTGAAGATCAAGATGTACATAAGATAGAAAAGTTAATAATGGTTAATATACAAGCTTTAACTATACTTTCAACTTTATATACACATGATTATAGCGATGTTGATGGTGCTCAATTGATAAATATATCATCAGGAGGAGGATATACAATTATAGCTGGTGCTGTTACATATTGTGCAAGTAAATTTTATGTTAGTGCATTTACAGAAGGCTTAGCACAAGAATTAATAGATAAGAATGCGAAGATGAGAGCAAAAGTTTTAGCGCCAGCAGCAACGGAGACAGAATTTGCTAAGGTGGCAAATGATTTAGATAAATTTGAGTATAAAGGAGCTATTCCTAAATTCCATACAAGTGAAGAAATGGCAGGCTTTTTAATCGAGTTATATGAAAGTGATAAAATAGTTGGAGCTGTAAATGGAGAGACATATGAGTTTTCATTAACTAATCCTATATTTGCATATGCAAAAAGAGATAGTATAAAAATTAATAATGCTAAATAAATGGAGTTTAAAATGGGGAAAAAAGTTTTTTTGAAAATAATGTTATAATAATTAAGAAAAGCTTTTAACAAAGGAGAAAATTAAAATTTATGAATTCCAATTTTATTTATTTAGCAGCAACAGCACTTGCAATAGTAATTTTTGTACTTATGTATAAAGATGAAAAATTAGGACCTAAATATGCTGCGACTGCAAAGAAATTCATTATGCTTATAGTGATTTCAGCAATATCATATATATATAATCCACAAATAGGTTTATTAATAGGATTTACTTCAGCCTATACAGGGCTTACCAATTTTGATAAAGATTTTACAGGAAGATTTATATTAGAATCAACAAAAGTTATCATAATGCAATTGCTTATAGGTGTAGCAGCTTATTTATGTAGTTTTAATAAGGTTGTTACAGTTTTAGTTTCTGTAATTGTTATTTTTACAATGTATTATGTTTTTACTCATAAGGGAAAAGCTTCAAGAGTGAGAGGTTTTTTATTAACATATATTTTAGTTATAAGTCAGAAAATACCAAGAGCACATTTTAGTGAAGTTTTTAGTGTGCTATTTATAAGTATAGTTTTATCAATAGCATTTTATTATTTCTTTACAAGGGATAAATATTATAAAAATAATAGATTTTTAGATTTAAATCATTTGAAAAAGATTACTAAATTGCCTAGTATATTTGTAGAAGAAGATACGGATGAGGAGTTTAAAAGAGATAAGTTTAGACATGCAATAATATCAACTGTCTTGATGACGGGTTCAATTTTCTATATGCTCTATTATGGAAATGGAGAGAGTGAATGGATAATTATAGTAGCATCAGCTATTTTAGTTATAGATCCAGTAAGTTCAGAAAAGATGATTATAGACAGAACTCTTGGGACGATTATTGGAGCAATTATATTTTTAGTAGCACATAGGTTTATAACTGATCCAGCAGTAATAAAAATACTTATTTTTGTTTCAATATTCTATTTTGTATTTCCAATGGATTATTACAAAAGAATGGTGTTTATAACTTATTTTGTTTTAGAAGTTCATCTTATGATATCTAATTATACACCAAAATTTTTAGTGACTTATAGAATAGGGTTTACTATAATTGCAGCGATTATAGTATCACTATTATTAGTGATAGATAATAGAATAAAAATATTGCAACGTAAGAAAAAGCAATAAAAAAAGTAGCGAGTATGTGAGTATACTTGCTACTTTTTTTCGGCATTTTTAAAATAGTTTCCTACTAAAACTATTTTGAGAGAAAGACTTGAAAATTAAAATATTTGTAAAAAATATTAATAAATTGGTATTTTGTAGATTGAATTTTAAATTTTATGGTAATTTTAAAGAAAAGTTAAATTATTAAATAGTTATATGCTAATAGAACGCTTATTATATTAACTTAGCATATTTGAAACCGTATATAATATTGAAATATTTAATAAATAATAATAAAAAATAGATTACTGTTTAAGAAATGGGGAAGAAAAATGACGTATAAAACAATTGATTTATTTTGTGGAGCTGGAGGATTTAGCCTAGGTTTTGAAGATAAAGGATTTGAGACAGTATTAGCAATTGATAAATGGAAAGATGCAATAGAAACTTTTAATGAAAATAGAAAAAAAAAAGTTGGGATAAATATTGATATACATGAATTTACTAATGAAAAATTATCTGATTTAAAGAGTAATTTTGAAATAGACGGGATAATCGGAGGACCACCTTGCCAAGGGTTTAGTATGGTTGGATCAAGGGATGAGCAAGATCAAAGAAATAGTTTATATCTTGAATATGTTAGATTTGTAAAAATAATAAAACCAAAGTTTTTTGTTTTGGAGAATGTTAAGGGCTTACTTACTTTAATGAATGGATTTTATAAGGAAGATATAATTCAAAGATTTTCACAGTTTGGATACAATGTAAATTATAAAATTCTTAAAGCATCTCATTTCGGAGTGCCACAAAGTCGAGAAAGAGTTTTTTTCGTAGGTTTAAGAAAAGACATTTTTGAAGGTGAATTTTTTGAGTTTCCAAACGAAAATATTGAAAATGTAGTAACTACTAAAGAAGCCTTATCGGATTTGCCAAGATTAGATAAGGGAGATGATAATACAAAATATAAATATAAAGCTATGAATGAATATCAACAACGAATGAGAAAAAAATGTAGGAAACTTAAAAATAATGAACTTACAATGCATACAGAACAAACTAAAAAAATTATTTCTATGGTTCCAGATGGTGGAAGTATTAGAGATTTACCTAGTGAGTATTATTCTATTAGAAATTATAATAGTGCATTTAAAAGAATGAATAGTAATTTACCAAGCACTACTATTGATTGTGGACATAGAAATTATTTTCACTATAAGGAGAATAGAGTACCTACAGTTCGAGAGTCAGCTAGAATTCAAAGTTTTCCAGATAGATATATTTTTAGTGGAAGCAAAACAAGTCAATACACTCAAGTTGGAAATGCAGTTCCTCCTATTTTAGGAGAAGTTATAGCTGAACAAATTTATGAAATATTAGAAAGGATAAAGATTAATTTAATAAAAAAATAAATAAATGGGTAAGTAGGAGAAGTTTTTATGTTTGAAATGGAAAGCATACCTTTTGCACCTGCACTTATAGAGTCGATGAGATCATTAGGTTATTCATTTGAGTCGGCTATAGCTGATTTGATAGACAATAGTGTAAGCGCAGGAGCTAAAAGAATAGATATTTTTGTTGAAACAGAGAGTAACCAAAATATTATAATTCTTGATGATGGTCATGGAATGAAAAATGAAAAATTACAAGAAGCAATGCGGTATGGAAGTAGTAATCCTTTAGAACAAAGACAAAAAGACGATTTGGGGAGATTTGGCTTAGGGTTAAAGTCAGCATCATTATCTCAATGCAGAAAATTAATAGTTGTAAGTAAAGTAGGGAAAGACGTTTCAGGATATTCATGGGATTTAGATCATGTGATTTCAAAAGGAAAATGGGTATTAATAGGATATTCAGGGACTGAGATAGAAAAGTTGCCTAATATTAGTTTTTTATTAAAAAAAAGCCGAGGCACGTATGTTTATTTAGAAAAGTTTGATAGGATAGAAACTTCAACTGAGAATTTAGAAAGAACATTATTAGAGTTAGTTGACAATACTAGAGAACATATTTCACTAGTATTTCACAGATTTATGAATGATGGATTAAAAATATATATTAATGATAAGAGAATAAAAGAAAAAGATCCATTTTTAGTTAATAATAAAAAGACTCAATTAAGAAGAGAACAAACTTTCAATATAAAAGGAGAAATAATAAGCGTAAAGCCTTATATATTACCACATATATCACATTTGACTAAAAGGGATATTGAAAAAGTTGGCAGTAAAGAAAGATTGAGAACCGAGCAGGGATTCTACATTTATCGAAATAAAAGATTAATAATATGGGGAACTTGGTTTAGGTTAGAGACTAAATCAGAGTTAAGTAAATTGGCTAGAATAAAAGTAGATATTCCAAATACATTAGATTATATGTGGAATATAGATATAAAGAAAAGTTCAGCTAGTTTACCTGATATTATAAAGAAAAATTTATATAACGCTATAAGTGAATCTGTTTATAATAGTGAGAATGTTCATAATTATAGAGGGAGAAGAGATAATATAGATAACCATTTTGAATTCATCTGGAATAGAATTAAAAATCGTGATGGTTTTGAGTATCAAATTAATAGGAGTATTCCTCAAATAAGTATATTAGAAGAAACATTAAATGCAAAACAACAAAGATTATTTAATACATTGATACAAACTTTAGAAGAAAATTTTCCTATAGCAACATTATACTTAGATGTCAGTAAAGGAAATATAATTACTGAGGAAGACAACGATAATGAAAATAAATTTTATTATGAAATATTGGAAAATATTGAATTTGCAAAAATAAATAATATGGATTACATAGACCTTTTAAAAAAGATACTTAGTGTTGAGCCATATTGTAAAATTGAAAGTTTAAAAAAACGTTGTTATAAAGAGTTTAATTTAGGAGATATTGAATAATGATAAAAGAAAGAGAATTGCAAAAAAAACAATTAAAAAATATGATAAATAGTCTTTTTATAGAAAAAATTGATATAAAAATAGAAGAAATAGAAAGAAATATAATAGAACTTTCACAAATACCTATGTTTAAAGATATATCTAGGGAAGAATTAAATGATATAAGAAAAGAAATTTTATCTAACCAAGTAGTATCATTAGAACTTGGAACTTATGTAGAAAGTAAAGGATATAAATATAAAAAATGGTTTTTAAGAAGAAAAGCTGATATAGATTTTAAATATTGGAATAGATATAGAAAATATTTAATTCAACAACAAGGATTTTCTCCTAATGTCGTAAATGGAATGGATAATATATTGGATGATATAACTGATTTATTAGGAAATCCAGAAGTAACAGAAGAATTTCAAAGAAGAGGATTAATAGTTGGAGATGTCCAATCGGGAAAAACATCTAATTATGCTGGGCTAATTTGTAAAGCTATTGATTCAGGATATAAGGTTATTGTTTTATTAACGGGAACAATAGAAAAATTAAGAAGACAAACACAAATTAGGTTAGATGAAAGTGTTGTAGGATTTGATAGTGCAGCTTTTATAAAAGATAAAAAAAATTCTGTTGTTGGCGTAGGAAATTATGGAAAGTGTGATTCGATGTTTGTTTTAACATCTACAGAAAATGATTTTAACAAAAAAGTTGCCATGAGTGTAGGCGTAGATTTAAATTCAGCCCAAATACCTATTTTATTGGTCCTTAAAAAGAATGTTTCTACATTAAAACATTTAAATATGTGGTTAAAACAATTTAATAAATCTAATACCAATAAAATTAATAACTCTCTGCTATTAGTTGATGATGAAGCTGATAATGCTTCTATAAATACTAATAAAGAAGAAAATGATCCGACTAAAATTAATGCTGCTATTAGAACTACACTAGGATTATTTAATAAAGCTAGTTATGTAGGATTTACAGCAACACCATTTGCTAATATTTTTATTGATCCTGATTCAGACGAAGAGATGTTGTCATTTGATCTTTTTCCAAAAGACTATATATATTCTTTAAATGCACCTACAAATTATATTGGAGCAAGAAATATATTTATAGAAAATGCTTCTCATGAGTATATGCAAAGAATAATTAATGAAGAGGAAATTGTTAAAATTATTCCTTTAAATCATAAAAAAGATTTGAAAATTTCAGAAATTCCAAGTGATTTAAAAGAAGCTATTAAAACATTTTTAGTAGCTAATGCAATCAGAGATTTAAGAGGAAATCAAAATACTCATAGGTCAATGTTAATAAATATGAGTAGGTTTGTTAATGTGCAAAGAAGTATAAAAGAAAATGTAGATGATTATTTAAAAGAAATTCAACAAAACGTTAGACTTTATAATAGAAAAGATCATAACAATAAATATATAAAAGAATTAAAACAAACATTTGAAAATATATATATTAATTCGCCAAATCAATTAGAATTCACATGGGAAGAAATATGCGAAGTTTTAGATAAAGCGATACTTCCAATTACGACTAAAGTTGTAAATGAAAAAAGTGCAGATAAACTAAATTATGAAGAATATGAGGAAGGGTTAAGAGTTATAGCTATAGGTGGATTAAGTCTATCAAGGGGATTAACATTAGAGGGATTAATGTGTAGTTATTTTTATAGAAATTCTAAAATGTACGATACACTAATGCAAATGGGAAGATGGTTTGGATATAGAGGTAATTATGAAGATTTATGCAGAATTTGGATGACAGAGGAGGCTATTAGTTGGTATGAATATATAAGTTGTGCTAGTGATGAATTGCGTGAAGAAATAAAAAGGTATCAAAACAACAGTTTAACACCTATGGATTTTGGATTAAGAGTACGTTCTGATATAAATACATTATTAGTTACTGCAAAAAATAAAATGAGAACTGCTACTAGTAGAGAATTTTTAGTAACTCTAAGTGGAGAGGTTTTGGAAACTCCATATATGTATATAGATGAAAATAACAAAAATAATTTAAATGAAGTTGAAAATTTAGTTAGGATATTAAGGAGTGAAAATATTAAATTTGAAAATGAGTATGAGAAACCAATTTTTAGGAATATAAAGAAAAATAAAATTCTTAAATTTTTAGAAGGAATAGAAGTTCCAGTTCATAATATTAAGTTTAATACGAGTAGTATAATAGATTTTATTAAGGATTATAATGGCGAAGAACTTGAAAATTGGGATATAGCATTTGCAACAGGAAGCGGTGAAGCTTATGAGTTAGTAAATAAGAAAATTAATTTACTTGAGAGATCAGTGGACTTTCCAACAGATAATATAATGAGAAGTAATGGAACAAAAAAAAGATTAGGAAGTATTGCTGATGGGAAAATTGGAATAAGAGGAAAACTTTTTGAAATGGAAAAAAATGGGCATTTTATTAGTATTAGCTCAAAGTTTAAAAGTCAAAAAGATTATTTTAAAATAAAAAGGAATCCTATAATATTAATATATTTAGTTAATCCTAAAAAAAATGAAAATAAAAATTTAAAAGCAATTAATGAAATAGGTAATAATCCTATAGTAGGATTTGCAATAGGGATACCAGAATTAAGTAATACTCAAACAAAATATGCAAAATATACGTGGAATAAAATTCAAGAAGCTAGATATGCTGAGGATGAAGTTTGTAGTTATAATTCAAGTTCAGAAATAGGAGATGAAGAGGAGTGAAGAAAGTAAACGAACAATTTGAAAAAGTTCAGAGCTATAATTCCTATATAAGAGTTGATGCAACACATCAACTTGAAATTTTTGTAGGACATAATGAAAATGGTTATAAATGTTTGACTATCTTAGGTATTGGTGAAATCTTTGAGATAGAATCCAGTAGAGCTATAGATGTTAAGCTAACAAAAGATAATAATAATAGGCTTAATTTAACCTTTGTTTTATTAGATAGTTCAGTTGAAAGTATATTTTATAAATTTTGTGAAGATTTAATAGAAACAAGTAGAAAAGCAAAAAAAAATAATGAAATAAAAATTATCAAACATAGGTGGGATAAGTGGAAAGAGTTATTTAAACGAAAAAATATAAATATATTAGATGAAATTGAAGTTATGGGATTAATAGGAGAATTAATATTTTTAGATAAATTTATGATTCCCAAATATGGTGAGATAAAAGCCGTTAAAGCTTGGGGAGGACCGTTGTATACAAGTAAAGATTTTGAATTAGAATCTATTTGGTATGAAGTGAAAAGTATTTTACCTAAAAGCTTAACTTGTAAAATAAGTTCATTAGAACAATTAGATTCAGATTTAATTGGATATTTAACATTAATAAGATTAGAACGAGTAAATGAAATTTGTGATGGTACTATAAATTTAAATAATTTAGTAGAAAAAATCGAAAATAGTATAGAATCTTTTGAGACTAAGTTGCTTTTTAAAGATAAAATTGGTAGTTTAGGGTATTTTTACAATGAAAAATATTATAATTATAATTTTTATCATAAAAATATAGAATTTTATGAAGTGAATAAAAATTTTCCAGTAGTAAAAAGAAAAAATATACCAAATGATATTGTTCGAATAAGTTATGAAATTTTAATTAGAAATATTAATAAGTTTTTAGTTGATCTGGAAAAAGGGGAAGATTATATTGGAGAAGTTTAGAAAGGAATTTTTAGAAGACATAAGGATAAGTTCAGAAATTAATAAAAATGATGTATCTTCTGAATTTATAGAAAAATTTACTGGCTATTTAATAGAAGCTGAAGAAATTACAGAATTTAATGAATGTTATTTTGAGGGAAGTGGATTAAGGAATAAAAGTATGCAAATAGATGGATATGCATATGATTCCTTAGAAAAAAGTTATAGCATTTTTATAAGTGATTTTAGTAATTTAGAAATTATAGATTCTTTAACTAAAACGCAAATAGATAAATTATATTCTAAAGTTTTAGCTTTTATAGAACACTCTGTTAATAAATATATTTGTGAGGAATACGAGTTTAGTAGTGCGGGATATGGGTTAGCAGATAGTATATTTAATGAAATAAATGATATTCGGAAATTTAAGATTTATATTATCAGTGATAAAAAAATTAGCGATAGAGTAAAAGTATTAAATTGTAAAAAAGTTGCTAATATAGATGTAGAATTGAAAGTTTGGGATTTAACTCGACTATTTAATTTATTAGAATCAAATAAAGGGAAAGAAAGTATAGAGATAGGAGCTAATGATTTAAATGGACAAGGAATTCCTTGTATTCTAGCAGTAGATTCTAAGGAAAAAAAATATAAATCTTATTTAGCTACAATATCAGGAGATGTTTTAGCTAATATATATATAAAATATGGAGCAAGATTATTAGAAGGAAATGTACGATCATTTTTAAGTATTAAAGGGAAAGTAAATAAACAAATTAGAAAGACTATTTTAGAAGAACCAGAAATGTTTTTTGCTTTCAATAATGGCATAGCAGCAACAGCAACAAATATTAAAACTGAAAATATTGACGGAGTTCTTAAGATAACTGAAATGTCTGATTTGCAAATAATAAATGGGGGACAAACTACTGCATCAATAGCTAATGCGGTATTACAAGATAAAAAAAATTTGGAAGGGATAGCAATTCCTATGAAATTGTCAGTTTTAAATCATGAAGAAGCTGAACAAGTGATTCCTAAAATATCTAGGTGTGCAAATAGCCAGAATAAAGTTGATGAAGCAGATTTTTTTGCTAATCATCCATATCATATTAGAATTGAAGAGCTTTCTAGAAGAATTTATGCACCAGCTATTAATGGAAATCAATATGAAACAATTTGGTTTTATGAGCGAGCGAGGGGACAACATATTCAAGAACAAATGAAATTAACACAAAGTGAAAAGAAGAAATATTTACTTAAAAATCCGAAGAATCAGTTAATTAAAAAGGTCGACTTAGCAAAGTATATTAATACGTATGAAATGTTCCCTCATATTGTAAGTAAAGGTGCTCAATTTAATATGAGGCATTTTGCTGAGGATATAGGAGAAAAATGGACTAAAAACAATGATGTATATAATAAAGAATATTATAAAAATATTATAGCATATGCAATTATATTCAAGAAAGTAGAGAAGCTAGTCGCTGATCAAGAGTGGTATAAAGCAATAAAGTCTTATCGAGCTAATATAGTAACATATTCAATTGCTGTTTTAAGATATAATGTGGAAAAAAATATTAAAGAGAAAAGCATTGATTTAGAAAAAATATGGATAAATCAAGATTTATATAAAGAATTGTATAAGCAATTCATAGTGACAACTAAAGAAGTTTATAATTTTATCACAAGAGCTGATAGATTGAAATTGAACGTAACTGAGTGGTGTAAAAATAATGCTTGTTGGGATAGAGCTAAAAAAGAGGATTGGACAATTTTAGAAGAGTTTAAAAATACTCTATCAAGTTCTGAAAAATTAAAGGAAAAAGTTAAATCGGCAATTAAAGAACAGAAATTGGATAATGAAATAAATAATGAAATTGAATTGTTTAAATTAGGTATAAAATATTGGGAGGAAATTAAATTAAAAGTGACTGGAAAAAAAATAATAACAGAAATAGAGCAATTTGTGTTAGATAAAATGATAAAATGTTATATATCAGGTGTGATGCCAAGCAAGAAAGAATATAATATATTAATCAAAATGTTAAATAAGTTAAAAGCAGATGCAATAATAAGATAAATTAAAAACTTGCGAGGTGAACAACAAATATGTTCAAAATAGTAGAAGCGTTTAGTGGAATCGGAAGTCAAGCAAAAGCATTAAAGAATATAGGCGTTGATTATGAAATTATAGGAACTATAGATTGGGATATAAGTGCTATTATAGCTTATGATATTATTCATAACGGTAAACCTGATTTAAGTTATTGCGATAATAAAAGCATTTTTACGATAAAAGAAGAATTAAAGAGTTTTACTTTAAGTTTTAATAGTAAATGCCCAATTGAAAAAAAATCTATAGATAGAATGAACATACTTACTGCTAAATACTTATATTCAGCAATTAAGAGAAGTAAAAATTTGGTTAGTATAACTGATGTAAAAGGCAATGATTTACCTGAAGAAATTGATTTATTAACATATTCATTTCCTTGTCAAGATTTATCAATTGCTAGAGCTTGGCATGGTGAAAATAGTGGGATTGATAGAGGCGCGTCTAATAGGTCGGGGATGTTATGGGAAGTGGAACGTATTTTATTAGAACGAAAATTAGAAAAAAAAAGTCTTCCAAGATTTCTTTTAATGGAAAACGTAAGTAACATAATGTCGCAAAGACATGCTAAAAATTTTGAAGAGTGGAGAAATATTTTGGAACAGATGGGATACTGTAATAAATATTATAATTTAAATGCTATCGATTTTGGCATTCCACAAAGGAGAAAACGAGTTTTTATGATAAGTGTATTGAGTGAAAATGAAACTATTAAAACTACTATAGAAGAATATTTAGATAAACATGATTTAAGTAAACCAAATTTTTATTCAAACATAAGAAAATTCATAAATTTAGAAGATATTTTAAAATTAGATTATAGTAATCCCATATATAGAAATGAAGCTAATTTAAGCCAACCTAATAACACACCATCTAGAGTGAAAATTTATAAAGAAAATAAATTATTATATGATGGAGAAAAAATATTGTCAAATCATGTAAAAACATTAACAACAAAACAAGATAGAAATCCAAATTCTGGTGTTATTAACTATAATAGTGGAAGAATGAACAAAATAGACTATAGGACATTAACACCAAGAGAATGTTTTTTATTAATGGGATTTTCTGAAGAGGATTATCAAAAAATAATAGATAATAATTTTAAAGTGAATAATAGTAAATATTTTTTTACACAAGAAAAATTATATAGAATGGCTGGAAATAGCATAGTGGTTAATGTGTTAGAAGCTATTTTTAGACAAATGTTATATATTGATAAGTATATAATTAAAAAAAATTAATCGCCATATAATACCACCTATAATTAATGTAGTTTAGGAGATACTAGAATTGTAAGTTATTTTTTAGGAGGAATGAGAAATGGAAAATTGTAAAAATGATTGTGGTGATAGAATAATTTGTACTTGTAAACAAGTTAAGCTTTCAACAATAAAAGATGCTATAGCAAGCGGTTGTTCTACTGTTGAAGAGATATCTCAAAAAACAACAGCTGGTACAGGATGCGGGAAATGCAAAGGCTTAATTCAAGAAATCATAGATGGTAAAGAACCAGCAGGTGGAGACAAAGTTATTGACGGAACAAAAAAATAATAAAAAATTATTAGCTACTATACTTTATAGTAGCTAATTTTTATTTATAATGAGTTTAATTTCTAAAAAATTGAATAATTAAGTATACTTACTATATAAGTATATTTAATATGATTATTTGGGTTATTTTTCAATTTATCAAATAAATATAGCAAATGAATGAAAATTTATAAAAAAATATAGTATATAAGTTATTAGAATAAAAATCATTTTATGATAATATAAGTTCAATTAATAAATTTATGAAAATATATATATGGCTATTATAGTATATAATTACAAAGTAGAAACTATAATAATTAATAATAAGAAGTAGTATTGTTTGGAATACTAATAGCAAAAATTAGTTATTCAAAAAATTATTATTATTAGGGAAAGTTGGTGATTTTTTGGGTTTTAAAATAGGGATAGATGCAGGATCAACTACAGTTAAACTTGTGGTATTAGATGCTAATTATGAAATTTTATATAAAAGCTATAATAGGCATTATTCTAAGATAAGAGAAGTTATTTTATCAGAACTTAAAAATATAGAAGAAGTTGTTAAAGATAATGAATTTACTCTAGCTATAACAGGATCTGCTGGTTATGGAATATCTAGAGAATTAGAGATTCCATTTGTGCAAGAAGTTTTTGCAAGCACAATCGCTATAAAAAAGAGACTGAAAAATATAGATGTAGCAATAGAACTTGGAGGCGAAGATGCAAAGATAATTTTCTTAACTGATGGCTTTGAAGAAAGAATGAATTCAAGTTGTGCGGGTGGCACAGGTGCATTTATAGATCAAATGGCACATCTTATGAATATAAGTAATGCACAGCTTGATGAGCTTAGCTTAAAAGCGGAGAATATATATCCAATTGCTTCAAGATGCGGTGTTTTTGCAAAAACTGATATACAACCTCTTTTAAATCAAGGTGCTAAGAAGGAAGATATATCAGCAAGTATATTCCAGTCAGTGGTAGATCAAACTGTTGGTGGACTTGCGCAGGGAAGAGAAATTAAAGGAAATATATTATTTCTTGGAGGACCATTATTCTTTTATAAAGGTTTAAGAGAAAGGTTTAGAAAAACATTAAAATTAACAGAGGAAACAGGAATATTAGATAATGATGCTGATATATTTGTTGCCCTTGGTGCAGCAATTTATTCTAAGGAGCCTAATAAAGCGTATACTAGAAGTATATTAATAGATTTATTAGAAGATATATCAAAAATAACAAAATCAACTTCTACTGTGCCATCTCTTTTTGCGAGTGAAGATGAGTATTTGAAATTTAAAGAAAGACATGCAAAAGCAAAAGTAGAAGAAGGAGATATAAACAAATATAAAGGTGCTCTATATTTAGGAATAGATGCAGGTTCAACAACTACAAAGTTAGTTTTAATGAGTGAAAATAAAGAAATTTTGCATTCATATTATGCTAGTAATAAGGGGAACCCTTTAAATGTTTTAAAAAGTGAACTTATAAATATATATAAAATATTGGGTGATGATAAATTTATAAAATCAAGTTGTGTAACTGGATATGGAGAGGATCTTATAAAATCAGCTTTTAATGTTGATTACGGAATAGTAGAAACAATAGCACATTTTAGAGCGGCATCTTATTTTAATCCAAAGGTTGATTTTATCCTTGATATAGGTGGGCAAGATATTAAATGCTTTAAAATAGATGATGGAATAATATCTAATATAATGTTAAATGAAGCGTGTTCATCAGGATGTGGTTCATTTATTGAAAGTTTTGCAGGACAAATGGGTTATACTGCTAAAGAATTTGCTAAAGCTGGGCTTATGGCTAAGGGAGTTGTAGACCTTGGCTCTAAATGTACTGTTTTTATGAACTCATCTGTAAAACAGGCTCAAAAAGATGGGGCTGGTATAGATGATATATCAGCAGGACTTTCTATGAGTGTGGTTAAAAATGCACTATATAAAGTTATAAGAATTACAGATTCAAATAGTCTTGGAGAGAATATTATAGTTCAAGGTGGAACTATGAATAATGATGCTATACTTAGAAGCTTCGAGTTAGAGCTTGGTAAAAATGTAATAAGACCAACTATAGCGGGACTTATGGGAGCTTATGGATGTGCTTTATATGCACAGGAGCATTCAGATGAAACTAGTAAAATTATGACCTTAGAAGAGGTTGAATCTTTTGAGCATGATTCTAATGTAACTAGATGTGGAATTTGCACAAATAGATGCAGTCTTACTATTAATAAGTTTTCTAATGGTATAAGATTTATATCAGGAAATAGATGTAAAAGACCAGAGGGGAAAAAGAAAATTGATGATATTAAAAGCATATATGATTATAAATACAATTTAATAAATGAATATAGAAATAATCAAGAGAGGGAGAGGAAGATAGGAATTCCATTAGCTCTTAACATGTATGAACTAATACCATTTTGGACTAAATTTTTTGAATGTTTAGATGTGCAGGTTGTATTTTCAGATGAATCAAGTAGAAAGTTATATACAAAAGGGCAACACACAATCCCATCAGACACTGTTTGCTACCCAGCAAAGATTGTTCATGGACACATAGAAAGTTTATTAGAAAAAAATCTTCAAAACATATTCTATCCTTGTATGAGTTATAACATAGATGAGGGGATTTCAGACAATTGTTTTAATTGTCCTGTAGTTGCATATTATCCAGAACTTATAAATGCTAATGTAGCAGCTCTTGAAAAATCTAATTTTATAATGCCATTTCTATCATTAAATGATAGAAAAGTACTTTTAAAAACTTTATATAAGGAATTAAAGGATGTATTTGATGTTAGTAAAAAGGATATAAAGAAAGCAATAGATGAAGCTTTTTCCGAATATGAGAATTTTAAAAGTAATGTTAGAACTAAAGGTAGAGAATATATAGAATATGCTAGAGAAAATGATAAAAAGATAATAGTTTTAGCAGGAAGACCATACCATGTTGATAAAGAAATAAATCATGGAATAGATAGAGCGATAGCTGAACTTGGCGTTGTTGTTGTATCAGAGGATTGCTTAAGTAGTAAGGATGAAAAGCCTAGCCTTAATATTTTAAATCAATGGACTTATCAAGCTAGACTTTATAGTGCTGCTAAAGTTGTTACTGAAAATGAAGATATGGAACTTATACAATTAGTTTCTTTTGGATGTGGAACTGATGCTATAACTAGTGATGAAATTAAAGAGATATTAACCGATGGCGGAAAAATATATACTCAAATTAAGATAGATGAGACAAATAATCTAGGCGCAGCTAAAATAAGGATTAGAAGTCTTTTAGAAACTTTAGGATAGAAAGAAATAGATGGAATTTAAAGCTCGGCTAACTATAGAATAAATTTAACTGAGCTTTAGATTTTATATGAGGTGTGGTGAAGATGAATAATAATTATGTTGAATTTACAAAGGATATGAAAAAAGAATATACAATAGTTGCACCAACTATGCTTCCTATACATTTTAAAATTTTATCAAATGTCTTAAAAGAGCATGGTTATAAATTAGAGTTTTATGAAGGAAATTCACAGGATGCGCTAAAAGAAGGATTAAAAACTGTTCATAATGACATATGTTATCCTGCTATGATGGTAATAGGACAATTAATACACTCAATAAAAAGTGGGGCTTATGATAAAGAAAGAACTGCATTTATTTTGAGTCAAACAGGAGGCGGATGTAGAGCGTCAAATTACATACATTTACTTCGTAAAGCTTTAAGAGAAAATGGTTATGAAAATGTTCCTGTGATATCTTTAAATGGAAAGGGCTTTGAAAGTCATTCAGGATTTAAGTTATCACCAGCACTATTATTAAAAATTGTAAATATAATGTTTTATGCAGATGCAATTATGTATATATCTAATCAATGTAAAAGTTATGAAAAACATAAAGGTATGACAGATGAATATATAGTTAAGTGGATAAATGAAATATCGAATAGAGCAAATGGTACAGGACTTTTTAAGTCTGATAAAATATATAAAGAGATGCTAGAAGATTTTTCTAAGATAGAGTTAGTAAAAGAAGATAAAATAAAAGTTGGAATAGTTGGGGAAATTTATATGAAATACTCTCCTATAGGAAATAATCATTTAGAAGACTTTCTAAGAGAAGAAGGTTGTGAGGTGGTTATGTCAGGGGTATGTGATTTCTTCCTTTATTGTTTAACTAACTCAGAAATAGATAACAGACTGTATGGACTTAATAAAAATTCTAAGAGTTTTGTGAAAATTGGTTATAAGTATGTTTTAAAACGACAAAAGAAGCTTATAGAAGCTATTGAAAAATATAGTGATTTTAGAGCTCCAACATATTTTGAGACTGTTAGAGAATATGCTAGGGAGTATATTAGCGAAGGGGTTAAAATGGGCGAAGGTTGGCTTATGACCGGAGAAATGATAGAGCTTATAAAAGAAGGAGTTACTAATATAGTATGTGCACAGCCTTTTGGGTGTATGCCAAATCATATCGTTGGAAGAGGTATGGTTAGGAGTATAATGAATGACTATAAGAATGCGAATATCGTAGCTATAGATTATGATCCTTCTGCAACAAAAGTAAATCAAGAAAATAGAATAAAACTTATGATTTCAAATGCTAAAATGGCAGATTTGTTACATTAGAATAAGTTTAATTCTTTAAAAATAGATTTTTATAGTATAGATAATATTAAATTAGTATGCTAGGTATTAATAATTGGGAAGTATTTTATAAGGAAAAATTAAAGTTATTTAAAATATTTATTATTACAAAAGAATATTTAAGAAAAAAGGGCATTTTCGGATGCCCTTTTATATTTTAGATATTTCTTTGAGCAAGTTGTATTAAAACACCATTTGGA
>JBOFRC010000413.1:0-2322 GCA_051650825.1 Sarcina sp.
AAAAACCTAGTTTATTAAAAAATAATAAAGATAGATTTGTTGCATGTCATTTCTCTAATGAATTAGAAGAAGAAAAAAATCATATAGATAATGATGATTTACTAGTAGAAGTAGTTAATAATAATGAATTAAAAGAAGATATGATAATTGAAGAAGTGGAAAGTAATAAAGATGAATAACTTATAATAAATTTTATGGTGAGGGAGTTGTAGTTAGAATGAAAAAAGTTTTTTGCATAGGAGAGCTTTTAATAGATTTTGTATCAACTGATTTAAGAGGGTTAAAAGATGGTATTAAATTTGAAAAAAAAGCTGGAGGAGCACCAGCAAATGTTGCAGTTACTGTTAGTAAATTAGGTGGAGAGTCAATATTTTTAGGTCAAGTTGGTGATGATTCTTTTGGTGATTTTTTAGTTAAAAAATTAAGAGAATATAATGTAAAAACTAATATGATAAAAAGAGAAGGCAAAACTACACTTGCATTTGTAGCTATAGATGAGAAGGGAGAACGAAGTTTTGAATTTTTTAAGGGATCTGATGGAGAATACAGTCTAAAAGATATAGATTTTAATCTTATTCCTAACGATGCAATAGTCCATTTTGGATCAGCAACGGCATTTTTAGATTCTAATCTTAGAAAAACATATTATAAACTTTTAAATTATTGTTACGATAATAATATATTTATAAGTTTTGATCCTAACTATAGAGATATGTTAGTTGATGATAAAATGCAAATTGTAAATGATTATAAGTATTTTATAAGTAGAGCGAATTTTGTTAAATTAAGTGATGAAGAACTTGAACTCATAAGTGAAACTGAATCTATAGATAAAGGTGTTAGACTAATAAGAAATTTCACACAGGCTATGGTAGCTATAACATTAGGTGCATCAGGCAGTTTTATAAATATAGGTGATAAAAGTAAAATAATACCATCAATTCCGGTAAAGCAAGTAGATTCTACTGGTGCAGGAGATGCATTTGTTGGAGCGTTTTTATTTGAACTTGCAAAGTTAGAAAAACCTATAATTTTAGATGAATTTAAGATTGAAGAGTTTATTACTTTTGCAAATAAAATAGGTGCTAAAACATGTGAAAATTATGGAGCAATGGAAGCTATACCATCTATTGATAATGATTCACTAAATTAGTTAGTCAAAGATAATATTAAATAAAAATATAAGGGACTGTATCAAATGAAAAATTAAAATTCATTATGATACAGTCCATATTTTTTGCTGAATTATTTGTATGTTGTATTAAAAGCATCAAGAGTAATTTCATCTAAAGAGTTTAAAGTTGCTTTTTCTACAGCTGTTTCAAAATCTAAATATTCTAAATAATTTAATATATCACTTATTATAGTTGGCGAGTAGTTTGTTACTAAATTATTTATATAGATAGAAGATTCTTTGTAAAATTTGGTGGAATTAGATTCAAATAGCTTATCTAATTCAGTAGGTTTTATTTCAGCGCTAGAAGATACAGGGATATTCTTATCAGTTGTTATTTTGCCGATATATTCAGCAATACCTTCATTAAACCAAAAGGGGAGTTTATTAGGATATATTTTTTTTTCTATAAGTTTTTGATTTATTAGCGCATGTGTATATTCATGTAATAGAGTTTCTTGAAAGATATCATTTGTTATAGCGGTACTATTACTATAAATTAATTGCTTATGTGCATCTGTATTTACAATATTTATGATATTATTGTGAAAATAAACATATCCTAATGCATCAGAATGTTTTTTGTTAAATTTAGATAAAATTCTAATTGTGAGATTAGGCTCTTTATTTATTTTTAAAAAGTTCAAAATAGCTTGTTTATTTTCATCTAAGGTTTCTTTGATGTAAAGGATATCATCTTTACTTTCTAAAGTATCATATAAAAAAGTATAATTATCTATTTCATATTTTTTTAAATTAGGATGAAAATCATTATTTATTAATTCAATAATGTGAGACGCTTTTATAAGGGTTATTTTAATACTGAAACTACCAAATATAAAAATTATACAAAAAGAAAATAATAATGTTCTAAAGAAATTTTTTTTTAATGATTTTAGCAAATATAACACCTCTAGCTATTAAGATTTATTTATAATATGAATTTATATTAACATTTGTTAATAATAGCTAGATTATGGACATTTTAAATTATATTTATTCAGTATATTCAGTTAAAAATTTAGCGAACTCTTTTTTTATATTACGAGAAATAGTTTGAGCGCTTTGGTCACTTGGATTTTTAGTGTTTTCAAAAAAACAACCAGTTTGTAATTTGTCTAACTCTTCAAGAATGAATATTATATCAG
>JBOFRC010000414.1:0-1150 GCA_051650825.1 Sarcina sp.
CTTCTGAGTAGACGGGCTAACAGTGGCTCAGTGGCAATGATGTATCCTGAATCTAATTCCAACAGCTGCCGGGCACAGTGAGTGAAAACACTTCAGCTCTTCATTCAGTCCACCAACAGTCTACAAGATGATACTTTAATGATGATAATAATGACTGGTGATCCCCTGATGCAGCAAAACAAGATGACTAATAGCAGTTTGAGCTGTTGTAATCAAAACATTGTAAATACTGGACAGTATTGAAACTGCTATAGACTGTCATTCAATAGTTAGTTGATCAAAGGTCTCATGAATAAATGGAGGTCACTGAGGAAGCTGGCCATGTTTCAAAATCAGTCAGTCAAAGACTCGCCAAGCTAAAGTCCTTAATTCCTTACTGATGACTCACACGGCAAAACTGGATAAGGTGACACGGAAAAGATCGTCTTTACAATATATTTCATTTTGTACATTTTCTCATTACATGCTCCACTGAGTTAAGCCCAAACTCCACCACAGCCCACTCTCACTGAGTTCCATTTCCCATGTCAGTCAGCAGTGGAGGGTGATCAGTGGTTAGTATTGATTACGATATTTAGAAATGGCTTCCTGCTGGACCAGAACAGCCACCTTTACAATGTAAGAAACAACAGCAGTTACACCTTTACTGGAGGAAGAGAAATAACTACGTCAAGAAAGAAGCGTATCATAAAAGTGTGGGACCATTATCCCAGCTAAAAGATTGGATTTCTTCTTTTTCTCCTGTTCCCTCCCTGAGAGGAGAAACACTCATCTGATCACCATCACCTAATCTCATTTTCTCTTTTCTCTCCTCCTATTGCCACATTTTTCTAACGTTGTACTCATTCTTTTCTATTCTCTCTCTGTGTCTCTGAGTGACTCTGAAATAAAAGCTTTCAGTTTGTGATTAGTACTAATCCAACTGTCACAAGGTTAAAGCATCATATACAATATTTCAGTACAAACCATCCAAATATTAACTCGCCTACAGAGGTAAAACCCTTTAAGCCCGTTCATCCGTCTTTATGGATGAAGATGGTTTATTAGGCTTTATTAACTTCACTTACAAATCTCACAGTCTGTCTTCATGATGAGCTGTTGTGTTTGTGCAACCTGCACAAACTCCAGTCTGTCAGCTATTGTGGTTAAG
>JBOFRC010000415.1:0-9247 GCA_051650825.1 Sarcina sp.
AAGGCAGTTAGTAGAAAATTCAGTTATTTAATAAGAAAATATCAAAATGTTGGAACGCCGTATGAGTTCGAAAGTCTCACGTACGGTGTGAAACGGGGGAAAAGTTAGCGATAACATCAAAGACTTACCTATCGTTATAGTTGAGTTTAAAAACAATGTAAAGAAAGCTTGGACTAAAAAGTTTGTTCAAGAATATAAGGATAATGTAGGGCTTGATGCAGCTATACTTATGAATACTAACGTTTGGAGAGCTTCAGGACATGTAGGTGGATTCTCAGATCCATTAATGGACTGTAAAGAGTGTAAATCAAGATTTAGAGCAGATAAATTAGTTGAAGATAAAATGACAGAACTTGGAGCAGAAGTTGCTTGTGCTGATGGTTGGTCAAATGAAGAGTTAATGAACTATATCAAAGAAAATAATATAGTATGTCCTAGTTGTGGAAAACTTAACTACACAGATATCAGACAATTTAATTTAATGTTTAAAACATTCCAGGGAATAACAGAAGAAAGTGCTAATGAAGTTTATTTAAGACCAGAAACAGCACAAGGTATATTTGTTAACTTTAAGAATGTTCAAATAGCTTCAAGAAAAAAAGTACCTTTTGGTATAGCACAAATAGGTAAATCATTCAGAAATGAGATAACACCAGGAAACTTTACATTCAGAACAAGAGAGTTCGAACAAATGGAACTTGAATTTTTCTGTAAGCCAGGAACAGATTTAGAATGGTTTAAATTCTGGAAAGAATATTGCTGGAATTTCTTATTAAACTTAGGAATGCAAGAAAAATCTATAAGATTCAGAGATCATGGTGAAGAAGAACTTAGCTTCTATTCAAATGCTACATCTGATATAGAATTCTTATTCCCATTTGGATGGGGAGAGCTTTGGGGAATAGCTGATAGAACAGACTATGACTTAAATAAACACCAAGAGCATTCAGGTCAAGATATGTCTTACTTAGATCCTGAAACAAATGAAAAGTATATACCATATGTTATAGAACCATCATTAGGAGCTGATAGAGTTGCGCTTGCATTCTTAGCTAATGCTTATGATGAAGAAAGCTTAGGTGTAGATGCTAAAGGTAAAGAGGATGTAAGAACAGTTATGCACTTCCACCCAGCACTTGCTCCTTATAAAGCAGCAGTACTTCCTTTATTTAAAAAATTTGGTGAGAAAGCTGATGAAGTATTCGATAGACTTTCTAAGAAGTTTAATATTGATTATGATGAAGCAGGTAGTATCGGTAAGAGATATAGAAGACAAGATGAAGTTGGTACACCATTCTGTATAACTATTGACCATGATACATTTGAGGATGGAACAGTAACAATAAGATACAGAGATACAATGGAACAAGAGAGAGTTACATTAGATCAAGTTGAAGAAATAATAGCTAAGAGTTTAGAATTTTAATTTAAAATTTAGAAAAATGCTTAAGCTTTAGAATAAAAAAGTTATCCACAGGAAAATTATTGAATTTATCCTGTGGATAACTTTTTTTATTTCTCTTTTTTCTATGTAAAGGTTGTGAGTTATTAATAATTTGTAAAAATAGGTTTATTAATTGACCATTTATTCTAACGAACATATAATGGTCATATAGATATTATCAAATAGATAATATCTATATGGTGATAAGTGGAGGTGAGTACTTGACGGAATCGATTAGGAATAAGAAGGGGTATACAGAGGCGGAATTTTTAGCTCATTATAATATTAACGAGTATGAAAGACCTTCTGTTACTGTTGATATGGTTTTATTTACTTTAGGGGAAATACAAAAAGATAGAATGAGAAGAAAAGTTAATGAAAAAGAATTAAAAGTTCTTTTAGTCAAAAGAGAGGAACATCCTTGTATAAATAAATGGTCGTTACCAGGTGGATTTGTTCATATTGATGAAAGTTTAGAAGCGGGAGTTAATAGAAAGTTAAAGGAAGAAACAGGACTTGATGATATTTATTGTGAGCAATTATATACATGGGGCGAGGTTGGAAGAGATCCTAGAACTAGAATAATATCTACATCATATATGGCACTTGTTAATAATGAAGTTTTAAGTAGTAATGATAATAATGAGTGGGAAGTTGAATGGTTTTCTGTTAAGAAGGAAGATGCAGGACATATAAAGGTTTCTAGTGAGGAGCAACATTATAAATCTATATTAAGTTTTTATAATGAAACTCTTGATATATCCATTAAATATAAGATTACTGAAAAGATTAAAATTAGAAATTTTGATAAAGAAGTTAGTTATGAATATGAAGTGATGGATTCGAAAGATGAATTAGCCTTTGATCATTTAAAGATAGTTTATTATGCCTTAGAAAGAATGAGAAAGAAAGTTCAATATACAGCAATAGCTTTTTCTTTATTACCTAAGTTATTTACATTAACAGAATTACAGCAGGTATATGAGATTTTACTTGGAAGAAAGCTTATAAAATCTAATTTTAGAAGATGGGTTAATAAATTAGTTGAAGAAACTGAGAAAACTAGAAAAGTTGGGGCACATAGACCATCTAGATTATTTAAACTTAAGGAAGGTGCAATTATGGATGGGGTTATTAATATTTAAAGACTAGGTTTTGAGGTTTTATTAAACGGGTATACTGTATTTATTAAGAGGATATGTTTCTTAAGATTTTAATTTTAAAAGACAAGAATAATAAAAATTTTAATTGTTTAAGATTCAAGTTTATGAGGAAGAGGGATATTTATGGAGAAATTTTTAAAGTTTATGGAAAATGATATTTCATATGTAAAGGAAAGTTCATTAGGAGAACTTAATGCTACTAGGGAAAACACTATTCTTATAGTTGTTGATATGGTTAAAGGATTTTATGACCAAGGAGCACTTGCGAATGATTTAGTAGAGGGGATTATAAATCCTATTGTTGAACTTGATAAGAAGATGAAAGGTTATAGAAAAGTATTTTTTGTTGATAGTCATACAGAAGAGTCAATGGAATTTGGGGCATATCCTCCACATTGTATTGAAGGTACTTTAGAAGAAGAACTTATTGATGAGTTAAAAGTATGTGAAGGTATTAAAGAAAAAGATACTAGAATAGTTAAGAAAAATAGTATAAATGGATTTCATAGTCCAGAATTTAAAGTTTTTTTAGATGATAAAAGTATAGAAAATTATATAGTGGTAGGTGTATGCTCAGATATTTGTGTTAAAAATTTAGCACTTACAATGAAGTCATATTTTAATCAAAATAATTTAGATAAGAAAATAATAGTACCAAGCAATATGATAGAGACTTTTGATGCACCATTTCATAATAGAGAGTTTTGGAATTTACTTTCTTTATTTGAAATGAAATCTAATGGGATAAAAATTATCAAAGCGATAGTTTAGAAAAGTTTTAAATTCTAGATTGATGTTACAGCAGGAGGTTGATTTTTTTTGAAAAAATTTAATGTTAAAGAAAAAAGAAATTTAGCAATGCTTATGGATTTTTATGAGCTAACTATGAGTAATGCTTATTTTAATGAGGGTATAAAAGATAAAATAGTTTATTTTGATATGTTTTTTAGAAAAGTTCCAGATCAAGGTGGGTTTGCTATAATGGCAGGACTTGAGCAGGTTATAGATTATATAAATGGTTTGACATTTGATGAAGCTGATGTTGAGTATTTAAGAAATCAAGGAGTGTTTAGTGATGCATTTTTAGATTATTTATTGAATTTTAAGTTCAGTGGATCAATATATGCAGTACCAGAGGGAACACCAATATTCCCTAATGAGCCTATATTAACAGTTAAGGCACCTATTATAGAGGCACAACTTGTAGAAACTATGATTTTACTTACAGTTAATCATCAATCTCTTATAGCTACTAAGGCGAATAGAATTGTAAGAGCAGCTGATGGGAGAACTGTTTTAGAGTTTGGGGCAAGAAGAGCACAGGGGTATGATGGTGCTATTTATGGAGCAAGAGCTGCATTTATAGGTGGAGCACAAGGAACGGCAACAACTTTAGCAGGGGAAATGTTTGATATGCCAGTATCAGGAACTATGGCTCATAGTTGGGTTCAATTATTTGATACAGAGTTTGAAGCATTTAAAACTTATGCTGTTAATTATCCTAATAGTTGTACTTTGCTTGTAGACACTTATTCAGTTCTTAATAGTGGTGTACCTAATGCTATAAAGGTAGCAAAAGAAGTTTTAGAACCAATGGGAAAAAGACTTGTTGGAATAAGATTAGATAGTGGAGATATTGCGTATCTATCAAGAAAAGCTAGAAAAATGTTAGATGAGGCAGGTCTTGAAGATTGTAAAATAATTGCTTCTAATTCACTTGATGAATATACAATAACAAGCTTATTAAATCAAGGTGCAAAAATAGATGCTTTTGGAGTTGGGGAAAGACTAGTTACATCAAAGTCAGAGCCAGTTTTTGGTGGTGTATATAAATTAGTTGCAATAGAGCATGAGGGAAAAATAATACCAAGAATAAAGCTATCAGAAAATGCAGAAAAAGTATCTAACCCTGGATATAAAAAATTATATAGATTATTTGATAAGGAAACAGATAAGGCTCTTGCTGATGTTATAACTTTAGCACATGAAGAGATTGATGATAGTAAATCATATAAAATATTTGATCCTGTTCATACATGGAAAAAGAAAACTTTAAGAAATTTCTATGCTAAGGAGTTACAGGTTACAGTATTTGAAAATGGTAAACAGATGTATAACTCACCAAATATAGCTGAGATAAAAGAATATTCAAAAAATGAGATAGAAAAATTATGGGAAGAAATATTAAGGTTTGAAAATCCACATAAATATTATGTAGATTTATCAAAAGAATTATGGGTAGAAAAAGATACTCTTATTGAAAGCTTAAAAGGCGATGAATAAAAAAAATATTATAGCAATTTATGGAGGGAGTTTTAATCCTCCGACAATTGCTCATGAAAATATAGTTAGAGATATTCTAAAGTTGGAGATATTTGATAAAGTTATATATCTTCCTGTTGGTGATAGTTATAGCAAAAAATCACTTATTTGTGAAAAGTATAGGTTTGATATGCTAAGTATTTTGATTGATAAGCTACAAAAAGAAAGTTTAAATGTAGAGATAAATAGATTAGAAATAGATGCAAATAAGAGATTGTATACATTAGAAAGTCTTAGGATTTTAAAGAAAGAATATAATAAAGACTTAGCATTTGTCATGGGAACAGATAATATAAAAGAGTTTCATACTTGGTATAATCCTAAAATGCTTTTAGAGGAATTTTATTTTGTTGTTATACAAAGAAGTGAAGATGATGTATTGAAACTTATAGAAGAGGATGAATTACTTTGTAAATATAAAGAAAAATTTATAGTAGTAAAAGAAACTTCATATAGTGAAGTAAATTCAACCTATATTAGAAATAATATTTATATTGATGAAAAAATTGAAAGACATATTGATGAGAAAGTTTTACAATATATAAAAAGCAATAATTTATACAAAGGAGGTAGTTATAATTAAAGTGAATTAATTATAACGAGGTAATTATGGATAAAAATTTTGTTGTGACTGAAAGTAATGTTGCAGAGTATGCTAATAAAATAACAACTTTTATAAAGAATACAGTTAATAATACTAGAGCTAAAGGTGTTATACTTGGAATGAGTGGAGGGATAGATTGTTCACTTGTAACAGCTTTATGTAAAAAAGCTGGAGTTAATACTCTTTTAGTAATGATGCCTTATGGGGATAGTATGATAAGAACTAAAGATTCAAACGATGCTATGGAGCTTATAGAAAAATTTAATGTTGATTTTACAACAGTAAATATAACAACTACAGTAGATGCTTTAGAAGGTACGTTAAAAGATTCTCTAAAAACTAATAAAGGTCTTAACATTGAGCTTGATTCATTAGCACTTAGTAATATAAGACCAAGAGTTAGAATGACTACTTTATATTCACTAGGACAAAGTTTAGGATATCTTGTTGGTGGAACAGGTAACTTATCAGAAAGAACAGTTGGATATTCAACTAAATGGGGAGATAGTGGGCATGATTTCAACCCAATTGGTATGCTTACTAAAACAGAAGTAAGAATAATGGCAAAATATCTTGGAGTACCTGATAGTATTATAAATAAAGCTCCTTCAGCAGGTCTTTGGGCTGGGCAAACAGACGAAGATGAAATGGGAGTTAAATATAGTGAGATAGATGATTATATAATTACTGGTGGGGAAAATATTTCAGATGATATTTTTGAAATGATTAAAAGTAGAGAAGTTAGAAATACTCATAAATTAGAAATGCCTCCAATTTGGAATGAATAGAAAATAATATAAAGTTCACTATATATAATATTAGCATGTCGAATATTACAATTTAAACAATTTCGAAATATTGTATATAATTGAGAGTTATAAGTATATATTAAACTAAGGACTAAACTTGAATGGACAGATGAGGTATTATTTAGAAGTTTAGGAGGATGGCTATGAGTTCCGAGGGATTTTGGAATTGTTTCAAAATGTTACTTAAAAAAACAGGTTACTTAAAAAAAGAGGATGCTTATAATGCATATATAGGAGCATACTCATATTATCTATCACATGATGAAGTAGAAACTTGGGAACAATTTACAAAAATATGTGGTGAAAGAGGATATGAACCGGATGAATGGATAGAGTATACTTTTAAGACTCTCTTAGCAAGTAGAAAAGACATTGATAAAGGTTTTAGTCACATATTTGGTAAAGCATTGAGAGAAAACAAAATCTGTATATAGCTATGAAAAGAAGTTATATCATAATACCAATGATTGGTTTTGTGATATAGCTTTTTTTATTTGTTTTATTAATTGTGCATTAAATTATAGGAAGTATCATAGTTTATGGAATAAGTTTTTTGTGAATGTTATAATTATATGAGAAAATGGACAGTATCAATAGATAATAAAGATGGCTTATCTATATTCTAGGTTCTGACTGTTAAAGTTAATGTATAAGAACCTGTAAAAATCTAATAAAAAATAATAGAGAAGGAGGATGTTGTCACTTCTATAAATTATATAAACAATATTGTTTTGAGAGTTAATAGTACAAGGTTTATAGATTTTTATAGACTTCTGGCAACAGATATTATAATGAAAAAGGATTTTAATGAATTTAAGAGTTTTGTAAAAGATAAAAAAGTAGCAGTTGTAGGGATGGGTGTTAGTAATGTACCATTAATAAATTTCTTAGTTGAGCTTGGAGCTAATGTAACAGGATTTGATATGAGAGAAGAATCAGATTTTGGAACTATAGCGAAAGAGTTTAGAGATAAGGGAGTTAGTTTAGAACTTGGAAAACAATATTTAGATAAGTTAACAGGATTTGATATAGTATTTAAAACACCATCAATGAGAATAGATTGTCCAGCTTTAGTTAAAGTCAAAGAAGAGGGTGCATATATAACATCAGAAATTGAAGAGTTTGTAAGATATACAAAAGGAAAAATCTTTGCTATTACAGGTAGTGATGGAAAAACAACAACTACTACTATTGTTTCTGAGTTGTTAAAAAAAGAAGGATATAAAACTTGGGTTGGCGGAAATATAGGAACACCCCTATTTGCAGAAATAGAAAAAATAAATGATGAAGATAAAGTTGTATTAGAACTTTCAAGTTTTCAACTTATGACTATGGACTGCAAAGTAGATGTTGCAGTAGTTACTAATATAACTCCAAATCACTTAGATATGCATAAAGATATGGATGAGTATATAGAGGCTAAAAAGAATGTTTATAAATATCAAGATACAAATGGTATTTTAATAATAAATGATGAGAATTATATAACAAAAGAGCTTTATAAAGAAGCAAAAGGAAAATGTTATAAGTTTAGTTCAGCAAAAACTGAAAATGAAGATGCATATTACAAAGATGGTGGATTATACCTTCATGATAAATTTGTAGTCAATAAAGAAGATATAATAATTAAGGGAATGCATAATGTAGAAAATTATTTAGCTGCATTTTTAGCAGTTCAAGATGATGTTCAAATTTCTACAATGAAAGAACTTGCAGAAACTTTCGGGGGAGTAGAACATAGATGTGAATTTGTAAGAACAGTTGACGGTGTTTCATATTACAATGATTCAATAGCATCTAGCCCAACAAGAACAGTAGCAGGATTAAAAGCTTTCGACCAAAAAGTAATATTATTAGCTGGAGGATATGACAAACATATACCTTTTGAACCTTTAGCAGAAGATGGATATAAGAAGATAAAAGCATTAATTTTATTTGGAGCAACAAAAGAGAAGATAAATGAAGTATTCACAAAATTTGAAAATGAAAATGGCGTGAAAGTTGAGAGATATATAGTAAATTCATTAGAAGAAGCAGTGATGAAGGCAAAAGATATTGCTGTAAAAGGAGATAAAGTAACTTTATCACCGGCTTGTGCAAGCTTTGATATGTTTAAAAACTTTATGATTAGAGGCGATAAGTTCAAAGAACTTGTTCAAAATCTTAAATAGAATAAATAAGAAAGTCTTTGTTTTTCGAGAATTAAATTAGGCAAGTTTATAATATTAGTTGAATTTACTAAGAAGATTCTATTTATAAGAAATTTCTTTTCTAAGTGGAGAGTAGTTAATATATAAGCAAATTAAAAAAATGAAATGTGAAAAGCTGTATGTCTACAAAAGGAAACTTTTTTAGTAGAATACAGCTTTTAAAATTTTATGATAAATTATGTAAATTGTTTATATTTTTCTTGTTTACTACGATATAAAATTAATTTAAGATATCTGAAAGTAAGTAATTATAGAATGGTTTTTTAATTATTTGAGAGATAATTAGTTTTGAATTTTAAATATTACGATTAAACATATCCTAGTGTATCGAAGAATAAAAACATTAGAAATTTAGAATAATATAGAGAAAGAATAGTGATTTTTTATTAAAATAAAGAAAAAAATAACATAGAAATTAAAGAGAAATGATAAGATAGTTTAAGTCGAGAGGCTGATTCGCAAGTTTCGAAAAACTTAGAAAATAAGTAAAAAAAACTTGAAATTAAATGTTGACAAAAGATTCAAGCAATGTTAACATATAGAAGTCGGCAAACGACAAGGTCTTTGAAAATTAAACAGAAGAAATTAAGTAAACCAGCAATTCTTTTTATGTTTTAAGCTAGATTAAACTTTTTAAATTGAGAGTTTGATCCTGGCTCAGGATGAACGCTGGCGGCGTGCCTAACACATGCAAG
>JBOFRC010000416.1:0-10543 GCA_051650825.1 Sarcina sp.
CCACTACTTTATAAGTTATAATATTGTTTATATTATCATTTGTAAAAAGTTCATATATAACTTCTATATAATTCATAGCACACATATCTAAAATTACAGTTTCAAATTTATATCTTTTTATAATATTGCAAAAATATAATGTATTATACGATTTACTAGTACCTCTCATATCTAAAAATGACTGAAAAGGTCCCCCGTGACCTGATAAAATTAAAATATTAAGTTGATTACTGTCATATATTCTTTCTAAAATTTTTTCTATATTTAATGTTATCCCCTCTGTAAACTCAAAGCTTTGTTTTTTTATAGCCTTTTTAGATATTTTAAAATACTCATCATTTTTCTCTAAAGAACAACCAATCATTTTAAAAAAATCATTATTTTTACCCACACCTAATGTATATATTAAAAATATCTCAATATCATCACTAAGCAAGGTTTTATGATTATTAAATAACTTTTTAATGCCTTTACTAAAGGGAATCTCTAAATCATTATTTCCATTAATTATCAAATAAATATTCATCTTAATTCAAATCTCTATAAATTCTATATATAGTATCTAATTTATTTTCAATAAGACAATCATACGCTAAAAGAGTTTTTATTATGGAATTTATCTCTCGTATAAGCCCATCAGGTTCATCTGAAAATACATACTCTCTTTCTATCAACTTTGCTATAATATCAAGCCTTTGATTTTGTGCTCTTAACATCTTAGAAATCCCTGCTTGATCTACTCTTATAGCTTTACAAGTATCCGAAATAGCTTTCTCTATAGTAATATCCTTAGCTAAATCTTTAGACCTACTTATATTCTTACATTCTACCTCTAACATTATTCCCCCATAAGCTACTAGCTATTCTCCATAATTCATTCCAACTCTAATAGCTGTTTCATCATCTTTTTTTCTGCTGTTATAATAAAATGATATTGTATCCTCAAATTTCATGTGTAATATCATTTGGTTTCTAAGAACTTCTCTTAATGTTTTATCAATAGAATTATTTACTCGTAATAAATCATTAATTGAATGTTGCTGAAAATGAGTTATATCATGAGTTGTATCTAATGTTCCAAGTACATATTGTAACTTCTCTGCTTCCGCATTTATAATATGGGATAATCCCATCTCCTCCATCGCTATAGAACTAATTAACAAATTAATACTATCATCTACATTTATTCCTATTTCTGGTTTCATATCTGGTATACTAGGCATTGACATAATCTCCCCTCCCTAGTATATCTTATTGTCAAATAATAAATTTTATTCTAAAAAAATAAAATTTAAGCAAAGTTATGTAATTTTCAAATTTTGTATTTTTTTGTAATAAAGTTTTTTTATCATTTTATTTTTTTTATTCATCAAAAAACTTTATCAACCATATAATTAAGTATAAATAAAAAAACAGAAACTTAGGAGGTATCTATATGTCATTACCAAAAATTCCTGATATGAACCCTACCGTAGGCGTTACTAAAGCGGATGCCATAAACTTACTTATAACTTCTATAGCAATGGAAGAAATCGGTCTTTCACACATTATCAACGCAGAGGGAGAAAAAATTCAATACATGCTTGGAACTCTTGTAGATGGTGATGGAAATGCAATAGCAGCTCCTGCTGGTGTTACTGCTGCTGACGTACTTAGTGTTAATACATCTGTAAATGGAACATTGAAAAATGTTTTAAGAAACCAATTATTATTACAATTAAAACTTGAAGACGCTATGGAAATTACTCCATAATCAAAATGACAACCTAGACTCTCTAATTTAAGCTAGACTTTTGTTAGAGAGTCTTTTTCTATAGTTAATATCATATATTATTTTTAAAGATATTTTTTTAGGAGAACTTCTTATGAGAAAGTATAAAATTCCAACAACTGCATCTGTTTTCGTATCTAAAAAACAAAATAATTCAAATTATAACTCTTCTTATAACTTGATTCTTGGACGATATACAGATGATGAATTTAAATCCTTAGTTACTTTTAATCTTAACCCTAGATTATTTGAATTAAATCTATATAGAGCTGACCTCGTAATATACATAGATGATGCTAAAATTGACATGAATATCGAATCCTTCATGTTAAATATTTCTAGAAACTTAGAAAGTTTTGATGCAAAAACAGTTACTTGGGAAACTGCACCTAAATTTTTTCAAGAAGCTAATTTTTCCAAAATTTCTTCTGATTATTCTGGAAATTATATAAAACTTGATATAACTAAACTTCTTGAATACTGGATAAAACATAGAATTTCTATTTTTGGACTTACCCTTATGGGACTATCTGATTCTAGCCTATTATATTTGGCAAACTCAGTTAATAAGCGTCCTTTCATAGATTTATATATTGATGAAGCTAACACAACACCGTACTCTTGTGATACAACCGAAATCCATCATTCATGTAATAATAATATCAAAAATGATTGTAATTCCCTTATATATACGCCACAGACTACAAACCACAATAATCTAATATATGAAGATCCGTATAAAGACGAATTGTTATTTACCAATACTCAAAATCATCCTAATAAATCTAACAGCAAATTAAATGCATTTGGAAATTTTTTATCTCTAAATGGAAGTTTAGAAAACTTCAGAGATATAAGTTATGTAAAGTTTGATTCTGAAAATAATGTACTTAGAACAAATCTTACAATAAATAGAGATGGTATTTTCATTTTACTTCACGGAACTTATAAAGTTGATTTCTTTATTAATTGCAGGGCACAAGCTCATACAACTGTAGAGTTAGAGTTAGATAGTATATCTATTAATTATACTCGAATTGAAATTTCTACTGCTGATGTCCCAACCTCTGCAAGCACAATTATAAATGTAGCAGAAGATAACATGATTTTAAAACTTAAAATATCAACAATAAATGCTCTACTCATAAATACAGGAATTTGCGCATCTTTAAATCTTATGAAAATAGATTAAAACGTACTTAAGTAGTTATAACTTTAAGTACGTTTTTTATTTATATTATTATTTTTAATAATCACTTCCAGCTAAATACCCTGTAGAGAAGGCTATTTGTAGATTATATCCACCAGTTTCTGCATCTACATCCATTACCTCGCCTGCAAAATACAGCCCACTTATAATCTTAGATTCCATAGTTGATGAATTAATTTCTTTAACATCTACACCACCACTAGTTACTTGTGCAGCTGCTATAGTAAGCATATCTCTTACTGTAAGCTTCAATTCTTTAAAATAGTTTATAATGTTATTTTCATCTTCTTTTTTAAGTTCATTAGCTTTAACCTCAAGTAAACTTAGCTCTGTTAAAACTTCTTTTATAAAGTTTTGAGGAAGTAACCCTTTTAAATTATTTATTATATTTTTATTAGGATTGCTTCTTATTATCTTAGAAATATCCTCTTTATTTTTATCACCTAAAAAATCTAATGAAATTTCAACTTCTTCACCTTTTGCTAAGCTTTTATTTAAATAAGATGATATTTTAAGAATAGCAGGACCTGATACTCCAAAATGTGTAAATATCATATCTCCAACTTGTTTGAATTTTTTCTTTCCAATCTTCGCTGTAACAACAACTTCTTTCATTGCTACACCTTTTATATTTCTAGCAAAATCTTCTTTTACTACTAGTGGTATCAACGCTGCTTGTAACTCTTTTATGTTATGTCCATGCTTTTCTAATATGAGATGCATACTTCCATCAGACCCACTATTAGGATAACTTTTACCACCAGTTGTAACTATTACTTTATCAGCTAATAACTCTCTTCCATCTTCAAGTTTTACGCCTTTAATCCTATTATCTTCTCGTATAATATCAGCAACTTTTGAATTTAGACAAACTTGCACACCTATATCCTTTAATTCCTTCTCAAATATGCTTATAACCTCATCAGCTTTATCACTTTGTGTAAATACTTTTTGATCATATTCCACCTTATAATCTAAACCTCTTTTAGATAAAAAATCTAATAAATTAAGATTAGAAAATGTATAAAAAGCACTATATAAAAATTTACTATTAGTAACCACTTTACCAAAGAAATCTTCTATATCTCTATTATTAGTTATATTACAACGCCCACCACCTGTAAGCTTTAATTTTTGACCTATTTTATTATTTCTTTCAATTAATGTCACATTATTATTCTGTGCTGCACTAATTGATGCCATAATACCTGCTGGTCCACCACCAACAACTATAACTTTAGCCATTATTATATCTCCTTTAACTCTTAAATATGTAATTATAAATTTAAATAATAACTTCTTAATTATACTATATATATCTACATACAAAAACCAAATTCTTTTTTATAAACTAAAAAGGAACATGTCTAAAACATGTTCCTTTTGAACTATTCTCTATACTGCTTCCTCATTTTTTCTTGAAAAAATAAGTTTTCTAAGCATATCTACAGGAATTATTGTTAATGCTAGAAGCACTACTACTAACCAATGCATTGGTGAGATAGGTGTACAATCAAATAATGATCCACCAACAAATGTAAGTGCTACTTGAACAACTACTACAGCTGCCATGACTTTTACAAAGCCTGGATTTTCTTTAATGTTTTCAAATATATTTAAGCTTTGGCTTCTTACATTAAACCCATTAAATACTGCTGCAAGTACAAACATTGAGAAATAAGCTGTTCTATGTTCTAAAGTTTCTGCTCCTGGTTTACTACCGAACATATCAACAAAGAACGGTGCTTTTAGGAAAATAAAACTAATTATTGTAATCCATATACCAGCAAATAGAACTTGCCCCATCATCTTTTTAGAAACAATACTTTGAGTTCTTGATTTTGGTCGCTCTTTCATATACTTTTGAAGAGCTGGTTCTGAACCTAAAGCAAGTGCTCCAAGCCCATCCATGATTAAGTTAATCCAAAGTATATGTGTGATACTAAGTGGTTGCTCTAAGTTTAAAAATGGTGCTATAGCTGATACAGCAACTGCTGCAACGTTAATAGTTAATTGGAACTTAATGAATTTTAATATATTGTTATAGATTGTTCTACCATATAAGATAGCATTCTCTATAGATTTAAAGTTATCATCAAGTATTACTATATCTCCAACTTCTTTAGCTACATCAGTACCTGATCCCATAGCAAATCCAACATCTGCTCTCTTTAATGCAGGGGCATCATTAACCCCATCCCCTGTCATACCACAAACAAGATTTAACTCTTGTGATAATTTAACCATTCTTGATTTATCAGTTGGAAGTGCTCTTGCTATAACTCTAAGATTTGGAATGATCTTTTTAACTTCTTCATCTGATAATTTATTAAGCTCATCAGAAGTTAACGCTACATCAGTAGCTTCTCTAATAAGTCCGCAATCTTTAGCTATCGCGACTGCTGTTTCTTTTCTATCACCAGTAATCATTACAACTTGGATTCCAGCATTTTGCACTTCTTCTATAGCCTGTTTTGCTTCCAGTCTTACGTCATCTCTAATTCCAACAAAACCAACTATTACAAGATTTTTTGGTAATTCATTCTCTATTAATTCTTCATCACAATAAGCAAATGCTAAGACCCTCATAGCTTTTTCAGCTAAAGCATCTATTTTAGCATTTATTTTATCTTTATCAATATCTAGAACATCACCATTTTCATTTACATATTTAGTTGCTCTACCTAATAATCTTTCTGGTGCACCTTTATATACAGTCTTACCATGCATCTCTGATGCAGAATATTTATTTGTTGAATTAAATTGTTGAACTTTATCAACTTTTATATTCATATATTTTTCGACTTGTTCTTTACCAAGGAAATTCATTAATGCTTTATCAGTAGCATTACCACCTATTACCTTACCATTTCCATCAAACATAGCATCAGTATTTTTTGCTATACATAAAGACATTATTTCTTTGGTGTTCTCACTCGATTTATAAGCATCTTTAATTTCAGCATCAAAGAACTCTACAACTTCAAGTTTTCCTTTAGTAATTGTACCTGTTTTATCACTAAATAAAATATTAAGAGAACCTGCTGTTTCTATTCCTATAGGTTTTCTTACAAGAACGTTTCTCTTAAGCATCTTAGCCGTATTTTTCATAAGAACTATAGCTATCATAAGTGGAAGTCCTTCAGGAACTGCCATAACTACTATAACAACAGCTAACATAAGTGCATCTAATACATCTCTTAAAATTAAAATTTTATCTCCTACAGCTAAATAAGCATCAATTCCACCTGCCATTAATACTTTGTGAGTCATAAATGCCACACCTATAAGTACAGCCCCGATATAACCAAATTTAGAAATTTTATTAGCAAGGTCTGTAAGTTTAATTTTAAGCGGACTTTCTACATTATCATCAGCCATATCTTTAGCCATAGACCCCATAACTGTATTCATTCCAACTCTTGTTACAGCCATGATACCTGAACCATTAACAACAACAGCGCCTCTAAATAAAGAGTGTTTATCTACAAAAACTTCTCCTGTTATCTGAAACTCTTTATCTGCTTCACTCTCATCATAATTTTCCATAGTAAATTTTTTACATTCTTCAGCTTCTCCATTAAGAGCTGAGTTATCAACACTTATTTTCCCATCAATAAGCAAACCATCAGCTGGTATCTTATCCCCTGACTGAAGAATAATATAATCGCCAGTAACAACTTCATCAGCTAATATTTCTATAGCTTTTCCGTTTCTATATACCTTACACCTGTCTTTTTCTGCCGTAGCTTTAAGTTTTCTATATTCGTTATCAGATGCAATTTCTGTTTTAGCTGAAATAAAAGTAACTAACAGTACAGCTATAACTATACCTACAATTTCCCCAAACTCAGCATATCCAAGAGCTGCTAATATGAATAATATTACAGCTATTGCGATAAGTAATTTTATCATAGGGTCTCCGAAAGCTTCTTTAAATTTATCCCAAAAAGTTTCTGGAGGTGCCTCATGAATAATATTATCACCATATTTCTGTCTCTTTTTTTCGACCTGATCATTATTTAATCCATTAAACATTAAATTTCCCCTAACCTCTATTAAATTTTTATATTAAAAGAACATGCTAGGTAAATTTCCTAGCATGTATTTTTAAGCTTATTGATATAGAGCTAAAATATCATTTAAATCTCCTATCTTTCCTTCTCCTACAGCTTTAAACTGCCATTCCATACCTTCTCTATAAAGTTCTGCAAAAATCACAGATGTTGCAGTTGAGCCATTTTCTTTTAGATTAAATCTACAAATTTCTTTTTCACTTTGCATCTCATCTAAAAGTCTAACATATGAATTGTTAATCATTCCAAATGTTTGTCTTTTTTCTTTAGCTCCATGTATAGTGACAATAAATACAATTTTTTGTATTGCTGGATTTATAGCTGTAAGGTCTAAAGCCATTCTTTCATCATCACCATCACCAGCTCCTGTTCTATTGTCTCCACCAAGGGCTATCCCTTGACCATTTTTATTATTGAAAAATATTACATTTTCAATACTATTAAATTTATTATTTGCATCTAATAAAAATGCTGCTATATCTAAATCAAAATCTGAACCACCAACAGCTATATCCCAACCTGCTCCTAATATAACTTTTTTAAGTCCTGGATTTCTTTTAGTTAAATCTAACACATCATTTTTTTTAAGATTTAATGTAAGAACATTTCCAGCTGTAGGAACTTCATTTCCCATATTGTTATTTCCTAAATTTCCAAAATTACCACCTAAATTTATAGCCATTTTTAACACCTCGTTATTTAAAATTTATTTATATTTATCAAATAAAGTTGAAACACTTGCGTCCATAAGCTCTCCAATAGCTTTAAATTGCCATTCTCCACCATCACGAACAAGAGTAGCAAAAACAATTGCAGTATTGTCTCCACCATCTTCTGTGAGATTATATCTACAGATTTCAGCGCCTCTCTTATCTTCATCTACAAGTCTAACATAAGCATTCCTTACTTTAGCAAAACTTTGATTTCTACTTCTTGCTTGATATATAGTTACTGCAAAAACAATTTTTTTACAATTACTAGGAACTTTATCAAGTGCTACAGATATTTTTTCATCATCTCCATCACCTGCACCTGTTCTATTATCACCATGTAAGTAGACTCCAGTTTCTCTTTGATTTCCATAATATATAAGAGAGCTTTTTCCTCTTACTTTATCATTTTCATCTAAAAGCAATGCAACTAAATCTAAATCATAATCTGCTTGAAAACTGAAAAAACCTTTTTTTACAACATCCCAACCAGCACCAAGCATAACATTTTTAAGTCCTGGATTTTTCTTTGTTAAGTCCAAAACATCATTTTTTTTAAGATTTAACATACTATCACACTCCCCTAATTAATCCCTTTATTACATATATAGACCTAAAATTCCATTTAGGTCGGCAATCTTACCTTCACCAATAGCTTTAAATTGCCACTCATATCCATCTCTATAAATTTCAGCGAAAACAACTGATGTAGCAGTTGATCCATTTTCCTTTAAATTAAACTTACAAACTTCTTTTTCATTATTTTTTGAATCTAAAAGTCTAACATAAGAATTTTCAACCATACCAAATGTCTGTCTCTTAACCTGAGCTTCATGTATAGTAACAATAAAAACAATTTTTTGAATATCTTGTCTTATTAATGATAAATCTAGATCTATTCTTTCATCGTCTCCATCACCAGCTCCTGTTCTATTATCCCCTTGTAACGCAATACCTTGTCCCATCATATTATTAAAGAAAATTACATCATCAGGTACATTTGCTACTTTTCCATTTGCATTTAATAAAAATGCTGCTATATCAAGGTCAAAATCAAATCCATTATTTGCAACATCCCAACCTGCTCCAAGTATAACCTTTGTTAATCCTGGATTTTTTTTAGTTAAGTTTAAAACATCATTTTTTTTAAGATTTAATGCATTTACATTATTTGATGAATTACCACCCATCATTCCACCTAAATTTATAGCCATAATCATTCCTCCTGAAATTTTATTGATTATAATACACCTAAATTATTTCATAAATAAACAATTTATGTCAAATATATTATTCTATCATAAATTGTTTATTAACCCCATTTTACCTATATGTCTAAGATTCTGCTATATTTCTTTTCATATTAGCTTTAATTTCTTCAAGCTTATGAGAATTTTCAGTTCTTTGTTGTCTATTTGCACTTTGTATAGCTTTTGTATCTTCAATTCCTTTCATTATTGTTTCAAATGATTTTTGAAGAGTATCTATTGCAACAGAACTTCCTGATGCCATTTTTGCAATTTCAACAGATTGTCTAGCAGTATTACTTGCATTTCTTAAAATAAGCTCATTTGTTTTATCATCAAGTTGCTTGATTGATTTTGCTTGTATTTCTTGTCTTTTAAGAATTACAGCTTGAGCTAAACATTGCTTAAATATTGGTAATGTAACTATGAATGATGAGTTTATCTTTCTCATTAAATTAAAGTTAGACATTTGTATTGTCTGTATCATAGGTGCCGCTTGTATTGCAACATTCTCTGCAACTTGCAAATCATATACCCTTTGAGATAACATATCTTTACTTATCTCTAACTTTTGCATTAACATCTGCTTTTCCTCTGGATTCATAGAATTATCCATAGGTATTTGTGCTAAATAATTATCGATTTCTTCTATTGCCATTTCTCCTGCAACTATATATTTTTCTAATATTCTGTAATATTCAAGATTCCCATCGTACAATCTTTTTAAATGAGCATTTGCATCTTTAATATCACTTTCATATTTTTTAAGAAGCACATAAACTTTTTGCACTTCATATCCCATAGTATCATACTTTTGGAATAACTTTGCAACTGTGTTTCCCATTCCCTTAAAGAATTTTGATAAAACTGATTCTGATTTTGCATTTTCAAGTTCTTTTACATCGAATTTATCCATAATTCTAGTTAAACTTGAAAGCATTTCACTAGCCTCTTCTGACTTAACTGCTTTCATTGAGTTTAATAATTCATCTGATATTTTAGATATGTTATCACTTGCTTTTTGCCCAAAATTAATAATAGAGTTAGTATTTTGAATATCAACTTCACTTGTTAGTGCTTGAACTTCTCTCATCCCTCTTAATCTTTGTTTATACTCTGATATATCAGAATTTAAATCCTGCATTCCCATTTCTTGACCTTGATTTACCATAGCACCGGTTTGCTGATTCATATCCATATTCATGCCCATGTTATTATTCATTTGTCCCATGCTATTGTCCATATAAGCATTATTAGCATTCATATTATTTTGCTGTCCATACTGCATTTGTCCCTGCTGCTGATATCCCCCCATTTGATTGTTATTACTCTGATTATATTGGTTTTGTTGATACTGTCCATTATTCATCCCTTGGTTATATCCCATATTCATATTGCTTTGATTATATTGATTATTCATGTTTTGCTGACCATATTGGTTATTAGGATTGATTCCTCCCATACCTTGTTGATTATATGAATTATTCATTTGTTGACCATATTGATTATTAGGATTCATTCCTTGATTG
>JBOFRC010000417.1:0-5640 GCA_051650825.1 Sarcina sp.
GACTAGTAATAGAAAAAGTAGATGCAGATGGTGGAGCGGCGTTAGAAGGAGCAGAGTTTGAAATTTATAAAGGAAAGGCAGTAGTAGGAAAAGGGACAACAAATAAAGATGGGAAATTAGATATTTCAAACTTAGAGTATGGAAAGTATACAGCAAAAGAAATAAAAGCACCAGATGGGTATAAGCTTGGAGAACAGGTTGAATTTGATTTTGAAATTACTGAAAATAACTTAGTTGTAACTTTAGTAGTGAAAAATGAAAAAGAAAAAGTTGATCCACCGATAGAAATCAAAAAAGGGAAATTAGAGATAACAAAATTAGATGATGAAACTAAGAAACCTCTTGCAGGTGCATATTTTGTTATTATGGATGAAAATTTACAGAAAGTTGTAGCTAAAGGAGTTACAAATGAAAATGGAGTTCTAATATTTGATGAATTATCAGCAGGGAAATATTGTTATTTAGAAATAAAAGCACCAAATGGGTATATAGTAGATAATACTAAAAATTATTTTGAAATAACAGATAAAGGTGAAGTAATTCAAGTAACAGTGACAAATAAAAAAGAGATAGTTAATCCTCCAGTAGAACCACCAGTAAAACCAGAGCCACCAGTAAAGCCTACTCCAGAACCAGATGGAAATGAAGGTGGAGTATGGCCTGAAACTTCAGATAATGGAATCAAAAATTATTCAATATTTGCATTGCTTTCATTAGCTGGCTTATTTATCATTAATAAGAGAAGATAATAAGATTTAAGTTCTTATAAATTAAAAAGTTGTAAGAACTTTTATTTGATAAATATTATTCTAATATTAGAATTTTAGAAGATAATAAAAAAGAACCATATCATCATGAATTTAATTTTTCATTTTGATATGGTTTTTTATATTTTTTATTAATAGTTGAGAAATATGCTAAGAGTAGTTTATATAATTCTATCAACTTTCGTGATGAAGAGTGTCATGCTTGGTTAGAAAAATATAAATCTTTTCTGTATAAGATATACTTTTTAAATATTTTCTACGTTTATTAATTTACCATGTACAACAGTTCTGATATCTAAACCTTCATAACTGCAAGTTGCAAGTGTAATAATTTTATCATTAGAACTTATTTCAAGGTCTTTTTTAAAAAGTGATTTGTTTATTATAGTATTAAGATATTTTTGTAATGTTTCAGAATCATCAGTGTTATTTATCATGATATGAGAATCGGCATTTTTAGAACCATCGGCAGTATATACAGAAAATACTTCGAAAGTATACTTATAATTTTCATCAGTTATATGAATTTTATTATTTTTATCAAAAAAATCTTTTTTCTTAAAATTTTCAACATTATTAAAAATAGATTTGTTTTTCATATTATGACCATAAATTATACGATTAAAATCATCATTAAAAGTATTTCTAAAGTCTAAAAAAACTGCACCAGATGTTGACTCTTGACCATTAAAATCAGTCTTTAAATATTTCTGATTGTTAGTTGTTTGAACAACAGGATAATCTACATTTGTATTATCTATATTTATCCAAAATTTATAGTCATTATTAATTTCTTTGAGTTTTAAGTATTTATCAGTAGATGAAGAGTTGTGTGTGTTGTTAAAAACTTCTTTAACTTGCGAGTAAGTTTTATCTGCTTTTTTATAATCTATTACTTTTGAGCCAATTTTAAATAAAGAAAATCCTAAAATGCTTATTAGAGAAATGTTAAGAAAAACTTTGATAGATTTGTTCATTTATTTACTCCTTTTAATATAATTCCAATTTATTCCAATTATAATTATATATATCTAAACTTTGTTTTTCAACATAATATAGGGAGATTAAAGATAAAAAAGCAGATATTTAAGTTTTGTAATATTATCTATGAGCGTAGGTTACTTCAAGCGATGAACATGGAATACTATCAAGACATTTCCCCAGATTCATAGACACTTCAGCTATAGTTTCTTTGTCACTATATTTTTCTACTGCTAGGACAATTGCTTTAGCTCTTTTAGCTGGATTTTCTGATCTGAAAATTCCTGAACCTACAAAAACACCATCACATCCAAGTTGCATCATAAGAGCTGCATCGGCAGGTGTAGCAACGCCACCAGCAGCAAAGTTAACAACAGGTAGTTTTTGATTAATTTTTACGTATTCTAATAGTTCAAAAGGTATTTGATATTCTGTTGAAAGCTCTGTTAGTTTTTTATTTGAAAGTTCTTTAAGACTAGCTATATCCTGATTCATAGTTCTCATATGTCTTACAGCTTCTACTATATCCCCAGTTCCAGCTTCTCCTTTAGTTCTTATCATTTTAGCGCCTTCGTTAATTCTTCTTAAAGCTTCTCTAAGGTTTCTAGCACCGCATACAAATGGTGAAGTAAACTCTTTTTTGTTTATATGGTATTTGTCATCAGCTGGTGTTAAAACTTCGCTTTCATCAATAAAATCAATATTTATAGCCTCTAAAAGTTGTGCTTCTACAAAGTGACCTATTCTTGCTTTAGCCATAACAGGTATAGATACTGCATTTTGTATTTGTTTAATCATATAAGGGTCAGACATTCTAGCAACACCACCTTCTTTTCTAATGTCAGAAGGAACTCTTTCAAGAGCCATTACAGCACCAGCACCAGCTTCTTGTGCAATTTTTGCTTCTTCAACTGTGGTAACATCCATTATTACCTTACCTATTAAGTTTTCTGTAATTTCACAAAATATTTTTTCCATTAAAATACCCCCAATAAATTTATTTACCTAAATTTACCATTTAAATCATGAGGAGGCAAATGTATCCATACATTAAAAAATAGATATTTAAAAAATAAAAAGCATCCACACTCAAGTAGATAAGAGTGTGGATGTTTTTTAATCAAATAAATCAGAGGCTTTTTTCCCTATTATTGGAGTAGTAATTATATTTGCAGAATTAAGAGAAGCAAATCCTCCAAATGTGAATTGATTTAAATTATTATTATGTGGTAAAATTCCACAAGAATTTTGAGCTAGTGGATGTATAGGGGTCATTGGCATTGTTGCGTGAGTATTTGTATTTGTACTAGCGTTGAAATACTTGTGTATGTTTTTTCTGTCGATATCATCATCAATGTCAAAGTCATCAATAGATGAATTGTTTAGTAAATCTATATTTTCATATTTCATATTGAATACTGTTGCTATAACCTTGTAAAATAGCAACTTCCTCCTTTATAAATATTTTTAAGAGCTTTTTAAGGTTTTAAGAGATTTAGCTTAAGTCTATTAGATAAATTTTTTATAACATTTTCTAATCATATTTTCAATGATTATATAATTACTATATTCTCATCTATTGAGATTGTTCATTATAGTTTATTATATTGGATAGAGATATTTTTTATGATAAATTTGCTACAGATTTTTAATTATGTTTCCTAGGTAAAGAGAACCTTTTAAAAATAATTTTTATGTAGATATTTTATTGGTTATTATAAAGTATATTTTTTAGCATAAGTAAATAAGAAAAGGTAGATTATAATTTTAGGCATGTTAATATGTTATTATAATAAAAAAATAATTATATTTAGTTAAAATATCTTAAATATAATATAAAGGTAGGGTTAGAAAATGAGCGTTAATTTAATAAATGATTGGAAACCTTTATTACAAACTGAGTTTGAAAAAGAATATTATTTAAATTTAAGAGAATTCTTAAAAGAAGAATATAGAACTAAAACAATATATCCACATATGAATGATATATTTAATGCACTTCATTATACTGCATTTAAAGATGTTAAGGTTTTACTTCTTGGGCAAGACCCATATCACGGGGCAGGGCAAGCACATGGGCTTAGTTTTTCAGTGAAAAAAGGAGTTAGAATACCACCCTCACTTAGAAATATATATAAGGAATTAAATGCAGACCTTGGATGCTATATACCTAACCATGGTTTTTTAGAATCTTGGGCAAAACAGGGGGTTTTAATGCTTAATACAGCTTTAACTGTTAGGGAAGGGCAACCTAATTCACATAAAGGAAAAGGGTGGGAAATATTAACTGATAAGATAATAGAACTACTCAATGAAAGAGAAGAACCGGTTGTATTTATTCTTTGGGGAGCAAATGCGATATCTAAAGAAAGGTTAATAACCAATGAAAGACATTTTATAATTAAATCAGTTCATCCAAGTCCTTTATCGGCATCAAGAGGATTTTTTGGATCAAAGCCATTTTCCAAAACTAATGAATTTTTAAAAAGTATAAATGAAGAACCTATAAATTGGCAAATAGAAAATGACTAAATTTAAAAGAGCGTGTTATCAAAGAAACTTCGCAATATTTAGTTGTGAGGTAGTTAACTATAATAGTATTAGACAATGATAATAAATAAACTCATAAGAGGAGAAAAAATGATGAGATTTAAAACATTAGATATAGATTTAAATAAAATTCCAGCAGTATTTACAGAAAGATATAATCATATACTTGAAAGTGAAAATGCAATAGCTTTATCAGAAGAAAATTTTGAGAGAATAGATGAACTAGTGCTAAGAAAGCAAGGGTTGTATTATGATGAGCTTTTATATAGAGATTATTGTAATAAATCTTTAGAGAGATATAGTGATAAAAAAGATATGTTTGATGTAGAATTTGGAATAAATCTATACGAAGAATATGAAAAAATACAAGGAAATAATTTTGATGGATTAATACCCGCAAAAGATACATCTATGTATAAATTTCTTGCAGAGTTTGGGTCAGAGATAGTTACACAAGAGAGAGAATATACTACTAAAGATTATGTTTATGAAATAACTAGTTATATGTTTTCGATAATATATGATTATGAAGTTAAAAAGATAGTTCATGATATTGGTCATTTTAATTTAGAATTTACTAATGAAAATGAAAAGTTATCTAAGTTTGTAATGGATGAGATAGATAAGTTTATTATAATTCCTTGGGTTAAGATGACAGGGTATATAGGAATAGTTGGTGATGAAGATATTATTTATGCTCTAGATGAATTAGTAGCACAAAGTTATTGTAAAACTGATTTTGATACAGTTATGGCAGTACATGTGGCTAAAGCAATAGTTATGAATAATATAGAATTGAATTTTAATCTTAATATAGATTCAAAGATTAAAACTCTTAGAGAAATGTTTGAGAGTAATGAACACGAGGGAAGCGTATATTCAGATAATCTTATAAATCTTTCAAAAGATATTTATGAAATCTATTTAACTACAGAAGTAGAGAATTTTATAAATAATAATAAATAAAGGTAAGGCTGTACTAAATAATTTTTTTAGTACAGCTTTTGTTTAGAATTAGAGTTCAAGTTTTTAGATGATTTTTTATTCCTATATAAACTAGAATAAGAGCAAATACAATAATATCAAAAGCATAACTTATTCTATTTAATAACTCATTATGAGAATTACCTAAAATAGCTGCTAAGATAAATAAAAAAATAATAGTAAGCGTATATCTATTTAAAAATTTATATTTAATTTTAGCATTCATAATTCTCTACTCCTTTCTATTTTTTATTGTAAAAATACACAAGTATTTTAAAGTCTAAAACTAATAATTTATATTATTATTATATACCTTATAAAGACAATAATCTTATGATTTAGATTAAAAATTTCTAAA
>JBOFRC010000418.1:0-11077 GCA_051650825.1 Sarcina sp.
GGGTGAATGTTGTTCTAAATTTAGGATAAAGGACAGATTGAATATGGATAAAAAGAAATTTATTAGAAACTTTTCAATTGTAGCGCATATTGACCATGGTAAATCAACACTTGCAGATAGACTCCTTGAGAAAACAGGAACTTTAACAGAGAGAGAAATGGAACAACAAGTTCTTGATACAATGGAGCTTGAAAAAGAAAGAGGAATTACTATCAAGTCTCAGGCAGCTAGACTTGTTTATAAGAGAGAAAATGGTGAAGAATATATACTAAATCTTATAGATACTCCAGGACATGTAGACTTCACATATGAAGTTTCAAGAAGTCTTGCAGCTTGTGAAGGCGCTATACTAGTAGTTGATGCGACACAAGGAATACAAGCACAAACACTTGCTAACTGCTATCTTGCATTAGATAATGATCTTGAAATTGTACCAGTAATCAATAAAATTGATTTACCAAGTGCAAGATCAGAAGAGGTTAGACAAGAAATTGAAGATGTTATAGGTGTTGTAGCAGAAAATTGCCCACTTATATCAGCTAAAACAGGTCTTAATATAGAGGATGTTTTAGAAGAAATAGTAGAAAAAGTACCAGCTCCAGAAGGTGACGAAGATGGACCATTGAAAGCTTTAATTTTTGATTCATACTACGACAGTTATAAAGGTGTTGTATGTTATGTAAGAATTAGAGATGGAAAAGTTAAGCAAGGTACAAAAATTAGACTTATGGGAACTGAAAAAGAATACGAAGTTACAGAAGTTGGTGTATTTACACCAGGTATGCTTCCAACGAAAGAACTTGTAGCAGGAGAAGTTGGATATGTTACAGCTTCTATAAAGAATGTTAAAGATGCTAGGGTTGGGGATACTATAACATATGCTGATAGACCAACATCAGAAGCATTACCAGGATATAAACCTGCTATGCCTATGGTATTCTCAGGTATTTATCCAGTTGATGGATCTAAATATGATGAACTTAGAGAAGCACTTGAAAAACTTCAAATAAATGATGCAGCTCTTACATTTGAGCCAGAAACATCACTTGCATTAGGATTTGGATTTAGATGTGGATTCCTTGGACTTCTACATATGGAAATTATGCAAGAAAGAGTTGAGAGAGAGTTTAATTTAGATATCATTACAACAGCACCATCAGTTATATATAAGGTGACAAAAACTAATGGTGAACAATTTGACTTAACAAACCCTGCTAATTTGCCTGATCCATCAGAAATTAAATGTATGGAAGAACCAATGGTTAAGGCGTCTATAATAGCACCATCTGATTATACAGGGGCTATAATGGAACTTTGTCAACTTAAGAGAGGTAGATATATTGATATGAAATATATCGAAGAAACAAGAGTTGTTATAGAATATGATATGCCACTTAATGAAATAGTTTATGATTTCTTTGATACTTTAAAATCAAAGACAAGAGGATATGCATCACTTGATTATGAACTAAAAGGATATGAAGAATCAGTCCTTGTTAAGTTAGACATACTACTTAATGGCGATATTGTTGATGCTCTATCAATGATAGTTCCAGAATCTAGCTCATATAATAAAGGTAGAGGTATTACAGAAAAGCTTAAGGAAATTATTCCAAGACAAATGTTTGAAGTACCAATACAAGCCGCAATAGGAAACAAAATTATAGCTAGAGAAACTGTTAAGGCTATGAGAAAAGACGTTCTTGCTAAATGTTATGGTGGAGATATTTCAAGAAAGAAAAAACTTCTAAATAAACAAAAAGAAGGTAAGAAAAGAATGAGACAAGTGGGAACAGTTGAAGTACCACAAGAAGCATTTATGTCTATATTAAAAATAGATTAATATTCTATGAAAGATTTGGTAAATTTATTTGCCAAATCTTTTTTGTGTTTAAAGCATCACGAGAAAATAAAGCCTGTCTATAAATTTTGAAATAATTAAATCAAAGTTTATGGACAGGCTTTTCAATTAATTTAAAAGTTTTGCCATAGAGTATTCATCTATAAAAGCACCATTAGTGTACATAGAACTTTCTAATTTACCTTCTATTTTAAAGCCAGACTTAAGATATAGGTTTATCGCTGATAAATTATTAGAAAGAACAGTAAGTTCTAATCTTAAAATATTATTAGAAATAGCCCATTTATCAAGTTCTTTGAAAAGTTTAGTTCCATATCCTTTATGAGTATAATTTTGAAGAATACCTATAACTATATAAGCTGTATGTTTACGTCTATTCACATCACCACGCTGGGCAAATAAGTATCCCACAAATTCATTTCCGTTATCTAATGCTAATGTAAGTAATTCAGAATTTTTTGAACACTCTAATTTTTTTTCTAATGCTTTAATACTTAAAGTTCTTTCATTTGGTTCGTAAAGCATATTATCTGTGTCAGAATCAAGAGTTTTAAGAAGATTTAGAAATTTTTCAGCATCAGAAGATTTGATTTTTTTTATAATCATGTTTTCATCTCCCTTTTATGATAAAAATTAAGATATGAATTCTCTATAAAGAGAATATTTATCCTAATTATAACAAATGGAATATTATTTAACAAATAACTAATATTTATGAAATATGGTGAAAAATAAAAAATATATGTAAAGTAAGTTATAAATCAGCTTATAAGGAAATATATTATACAGAAAGCAATAAAGATTTATTTTTATAATGAGGTGTATTTATGAGATTAGAATTAAGAGATGTAAGTATTAAATGTAAAAAGCTTAGAAGAAATAATTTAGCTACAGGAACACTTAGAAAAGATGGACAAATTATTCCTATATCAATTAAAGGTTCAGATATAGATAAGTACTCTAAGAGAAACGGTCTAATAGAAAATTTAAAATTAGATTTTGATGGTAGTGAAATAGAAGTTAAAGTTATAAATGTAGAAAGAGATCTTTTGAAGCATAATATAACTAATATAGATTTTGAAGTAGCTTAATATAAGCGTGAAAATTAATCTTCTTACTAGAAAATAAAGTAAGAGGATTTTTTTTGTTATAAATTTTGAAAAAATGTACAGGCTATTTATTGAGGGGTTTCTTAAAGTGACAAATATAAATACTTATTATATAGTAGAGTAAAGATTAAATCACAAATATTGGAGGATAAAATGAAAAATATATCATTATACATACATATACCTTTTTGCGATCAGAAGTGTTATTACTGTGATTTCCCTTCTTTTGCTGGAAAAGGTGATTTAAAAGATAGATATATAGAGGCGCTTAATAAGGAAATTAATCAAAGCTTAGAAGGCTATATAATAGATACTATATTTGTAGGTGGAGGAACTCCGAGTTCGCTTAATGCAAATCAGTTAGAAAAAATGCTTATAGAGGTTAATAAATTTAATCTATCAAAGGATATAGAATTTACTGTTGAATGTAACCCAGGTAGTATTACTAAAGAAAAGCTAGATGTAATGAAAAAATATGGAGTAAATAGAATTTCTATGGGGCTTCAAGCTGTTCAGAACACATTATTAAAAGATATTGGTAGAATTCATAGCTATGAAGTTTTTAAAGAAAATTTTAGACTTGTTAGAGATTGTGGGTTTGAAAATATAAATGTAGATTTAATGTTTGGTCTTCCAAGTCAAGGAATGAAAGAGTGGAAAGAAAGTTTAGAGATGATTTCTAACTTAAATCCAGAGCATATATCAGCTTATAGTTTAATAATAGAAGAAGGAACTAGATTTGAAAAGTTATATGAAGAGGGAAAACTTAGATTACCAAGTGAAGATATTGAAAGAGATATGTATCATTTAGCTAAAGAAATTTTAGAGGAAAATCATTATAAACAGTATGAAATATCTAATTATGCTAAAGAAGGATGTGAGTGTAGACATAATATAGCTTATTGGAAAATGAATAATTGGTTAGGTGTTGGTAGTGCAGCAAGTTCATATATAGATGGAGAACGATTTACTAATTATTCTAAGATAGAGGCTTATATAAATTATATGGAGAACAGCTCAAATGTAAGAGAGTTCGAAACTGAAAATTTAAAAGAAGAAAATATAGAAGAATTTATGTTTATGGGACTTAGAATGATAGAGGGCATAAGTGAAAAAGCGTTTGAAAATAGGTTTTCTAAAAAAGTAGATGACTATTATAAAAACATATTAGAAAAATTTTTAGAGCAAGGATTACTTATTAGAGAGAATGATAGAATTTGCCTTACTGAAAAAGGAATAGAATATTCAAATGTAGTTATGTCAGAAATGCTTTTATCTGATAACTAGTGTTTCTAATACTCTTTATTCTAAAAGTAGGAGCTAAAGAAACATAACTTTAGCTTAATCTTTAGGTAGAGTTTTAGTTTATAAGTATGTATTTAATCTATGTGGATTTTAATTTTATTTAAACATTAAAGACAAGAGAGTTATTTATTCTTTGCTAGTAGCAAAGAATGATATTAGAAATATAACTATAAAATAAAAAAATAAATATATATAGAAAAAAGAAGTATATAGAAGAATAAAAGAGATAATCTTTAAATTTAATCTAAAAGAGTTTATTTTGAGAAAAAATTAAAATTGACGAGGGTGTTAGAAAGTTATATATTATAAACATAGTCATTAGCACTCGAACTTAATGAGTGCTAACAAAAGAGGTGATAGTTATATGGTAGATGAAAGAAAACTTAAAATTCTTCAAGCCATTATAAGTGATTATATTGCCACAGGAGAACCTGTTGGTTCAAGGACTATCGCTAAAAAATATGACCTTGGTATAAGTCCAGCTACAATAAGAAATGAGATGGCAGATTTAGAGGATATGGGTTTGTTAGAACAACCACATACTTCTGCTGGAAGAGTTCCTTCAAGTAAAGGATACAGATTATATGTAGATAGAATTATGCAATATGAAAGATTGAGTAGAGATGAAGAGTTGCGAATAAAAAGCCAACTTGTAGAAAGTCATAGAACAGAGATAGACTCTCTGATTCATGAAGTGAGTTCTCTGCTTTCTGAGCTAACAAATCTTACTTGTCTTGTGAACACACCATCGATTAATAAAAGTTGTATAAATTCAATACAACTGATGAAAGTAGCTAATGACACTATTCTTTGTGTTATTGTTTTAGAAGGTGGAATAATAAAGAATAAATTAGTTAGAATCAAAGATAACATACCAGATATGACAATTTTAAGTAAGATTTCAATAATACTTACACAATCGCTGAAGAATTTATCTGTTGATGAAATTAATTTAGAAGTTATTACAAATATTAAAATGTATCTAGAAAGTTATTCATATGTTTTTGAAGCTATACTTCCAGCACTTTATGAAATCCTTAAAAAGGATATAAATAATGATATTATAATGGAAGGTGCAACTAATATTTTTAACTATCCAGAATACAACAATATAGATAAGGCAAAGCAAATGCTAGAGTTTCTTCACAATAAGGAGAACTTGAATAGTCTTATGGATTCTACTAATGGAATAACAATAAAAATAGGGGATGAAAATTTTAGTCCTGAAGCAAAGGAATGTGCAGTTATATCAGCTAATTATGCAATTGGTGGTAGAGATTTGGGAACTATAGCTCTTATAGGACCTAGAAGAATTAATTATTCTAAGGTTTTAAGCATCATGGATAAAGTTATGAAAGAGTTTAATGAAGCTTTGAATGAAGATGATTAAATAGAATTTTAATAAGATTGAGGTGTCAAAAAAGCTATGGGAAAAGATAAAGACAAAAAAATTAAAGATGAAGTCTTAGAAAAAGAAGAAATGACTTCAGAAGAAGAAGTAGAAGAAACAGTAGAAGAAACTGAAAATGAAGCTACTACAGATTCAAAAGATGAACTTAAAGAATTAAGAAAAGAGTTACTTCTTTTAAAAGATCAAAATAAAAAATTAGAAAATGAAAATGATACATACAAGGATAGACTTGTTAGAGTTAGTGCTGAGTATGAAAATCACAGAAAAAGAACAGAGAAAGAAAAAGAAAGAATTTATACAGACGCTTGCGAAGATGTCTTAGTAAAAATGTTACCAGTGCTTGATAACTTAGAAAGAGCAGTAGCTGTACAAGATACTACAGTTGAAGCTTTAAAGACTGGTGTTGATATGACAATTAAACAGTTTGCAGATGCTTTAGAAAAGTTAGGTGTAGAAGAAATTGAAACTTCAGAAGGATTTGATCCAAACTTACACCAAGCAGTTATGCATATACAAGATGATAATCTTGATGCAAATGTAGTTGCCGAAGTATTCCAAAAGGGATATAAAAAAGGCGAAAAAGTAATAAGATTTACAATGGTTAAAGTAGCAAACTAATTTAAATTAAAAAATTGGAATTAACAAATTAAAATTTTGTTTTAATATAGGAGGAAATTTATAATGAGTAAAATAATAGGAATAGATTTAGGAACAACAAATTCATGTGTATCAGTTATGGAAGGTGGAGAACCAGTAGTTATAACTAATGCAGAAGGGGCAAGAACTACTCCATCAGTAGTTTCATTCCAAGCTAACGGAGAAAGACTTGTAGGACAAATTGCTAAAAGACAAGCAATCACAAACCCAGATAAAACTATAATATCAATAAAAAGACATATGGGTACAGATTATAAAGTTAATATAGATGGAAAAGACTACACACCACAAGAAATTTCAGCTATCATACTACAAAAATTAAAAGCTGATGCTGAAGCTTACCTTGGTGAGAAAGTAACAGAAGCAGTTATAACAGTTCCAGCTTACTTCAATGATGCTGAAAGACAAGCAACAAAAGATGCTGGTAGAATAGCAGGACTTGATGTTAAGAGAATAATAAATGAGCCAACAGCAGCTGCTTTATCATATGGATTAGATAAAATGGATAATGCTCACAAAATCTTAGTATACGATCTAGGTGGTGGTACTTTCGACGTATCAATACTTGATCTTGGAGATGGAGTATTTGAAGTTGTATCAACAAATGGAGATGCTAGACTTGGTGGAGATGACTTTGACCAAAGAATCATAGATTATATAGCTGATGATTTTAAAGCTCAAAACGGTATAGATTTAAGACAAGATAAAATGGCACTTCAAAGATTAAAAGAAGCTGCAGAAAAAGCTAAAATAGAATTATCATCAGCATCACAAACACTTATAAACTTACCATTTATAACAGCTGATGCAACAGGTCCAAAACACGTTGATATGACACTTACAAGAGCTAAATTTGATGATATGACTAAAGATTTAGTAGATAAAACAATAAAAATCATGCAAACAGCATTAAATAGCGGAAATGTAAGTTTAAATGATATAGATAAAGTAATTTTAGTTGGTGGATCAACAAGAATACCAGCAGTTCAAGATGCTGTTAAGAAATTTACAGGAAAAGAGCCTTCAAAAGGAGTTAACCCAGACGAAGTAGTTGCTATGGGAGCTGGTATCCAAGGTGGAGTATTAGGTGGAGATTCATCTGTTAAAGATATATTATTATTAGATGTTACACCTCTTAGTCTTGGAATAGAAACTTTAGGTGGAGTTGCTACAAAACTTATAGAAAGAAATACAACAATTCCTACAAAGAGAAGTCAAGTGTTCTCAACAGCTGCGGATAACCAAACATCAGTTGAAATAAATATTGTTCAAGGTGAAAGAGAAATGGCTGGTGATAACAAATCACTTGGAAGATTCACACTTGGTGGAATTGCTCCAGCTAGAAGAGGAGTACCTCAAATTGAAGTATCATTTGATATAGATGCTAATGGTATAGTTAAAGTTTCAGCTGTAGATAAAGCTACTAACAAAGAAGCTAATATAACAATAACAGCTTCAACAAACTTATCAGATGACGAAATCGATAAAGCTGTAAAAGAAGCTGAAAGATTTGCTGAAGAAGATAAGAAAAGAAAAGAAGGTATAGAGGTTAAAAACCAAGCTGAGCAAACAGTTTACCAAACAGAAAGCACATTAGAAGAATTAAAAGATAAAATAGAAGCAGACGATAAAGCTAAAGTGGATGCTAAACTTGAAGCATTAAAAGCTGTTAAAGATGGAGAAGATTTAGAAGCTATCAAGAAAGCAATGGAAGAATTACAACAAGAATTCTATGCAATCTCAGCTAAATTATATCAACAAAATCCAGAAGCAGCACAAGGTGCACAGGGTGCAGAACAAGCTAGTAATGAAGCTCCACATGATGATAATGTAGTTGATGCTGATTTTAAAGTTGACGAAGATAAATAATTAAAAACTATCAAAACATTTAAGGCTTTGGTATAATAAGAAAGAATTTAAAAGGGAAGGCTAAAGTGTCTTCCCTTTTTCTAAGTATGATATTTATAAAATTTAGGTGGTGTAAAAAATGTCTGAAAAGAGAGATTACTATGAGGTCCTAGGAATAGAAAAAGGGGCATCAGATGATGAAATAAAAAGAGCGTTTAGAAAACTTGCAGTAAAGTATCATCCAGATAAAAATAAAGGTAATGAAGAAGCTGAAGAGAAATTCAAAGAAATTAATGAAGCTTATCAAATATTATCAAACCCAGAGGAAAAAGCTAAGTATGATCAATTTGGTCATGCAGGAATGAATGGTGGATTCGGTGGCGATGCTGGTGGATTCGGTGGATTTGATATGGGTGGTTTTGGAGATATGGGAGATATCTTTGAGACATTCTTTGGTGGCGGATTCGGTGGCGGATCAGCTAGAAGGAAAAATGGACCAAGAAGAGGTGCCGATCTTGAATATAGTCTAGTTATAGACTTTGAAGAAGCTATGGCTGGAGCAGAAAAAGAATTTAATATAACTAGAACAGAAAATTGTGAAACTTGTCATGGATCAGGTGCAAAACCTGGAACTTCAAAGAAAACTTGTGGTAAATGTAATGGAACTGGACAAATTAGAGTTCAAAGACAAACACCACTTGGAACTTTTGCATCTACAAGTCAATGTGACGAATGTAATGGAAAAGGTGAAGTTGTAGATACTCCTTGTACAGAATGTAGAGGGTCAGGTCAAGTTAAAAAGAAAAGAAAAATTACTGTTAATATCCCAGCAGGGGTTGATAACGGAAACGTATTAACATTAAGAGGTCAAGGTGAACATGGTAGTAATGGTGGACCAACAGGTGATTTATATGTAAGAATATCAGTTAAACCATCATCTACATTTAAAAGAGATGGAGCTAATATATATTATACCTATAAAATGTCTATGACTAGAGCTGCTTTAGGTGAGGAAATAACAGTTCCTACTATTGATGGTAATGTTAAATATACAGTACCAGCAGGTACTCAACCAGGTACAAGATTTAGATTAAAAGGTAAAGGAGCTCCTAGAATTAACTCGACTATGAGAGGGGACCAATATGTAGATATTATTGTTGAAGTTCCTAAGACTTTAAATAGAGAGCAAAAAGATGCATTAAAAGCATTTATGGAGACTTTAGGAGAATCTACAGAAGAAACTTCATCAAAGAAAAAAGGAATCATGGATGAATTAGGAAGCATGTTTAAAAAGAAATAAGAAAGTTAAAAAGCCTTAGTGATAATACTAAGGTTTTTTAGTTCGTTTAAAAATTACTTTAGGTTAGTTTGAAATTTTACTGTTTACGGTTATAATAGTAATATTGATATTTGAGGTTTCAAATATTAAAGCTAAAAGAAAATGCTTAAGTACTGAGTAAAACTACAAGTAGATACTCATGTTGATAGATAGATAAAAAAAGGATGTGTACATAAATGGAAGGAAATTGGATAGAAGTAGAAGTAATAACTACAAGTGAGGCATTAGAGCCTGTATCAGGGATTTTTTATGCTTTAGATTGTAAAGGTGTTGCTATAGAAGATCCAGAAGATGTAACAGGTAGGGAAAAAGGACCTCTTACTTGGGATTTTGCAGACCTTAATATATTTGAACATAATGGAGAGTGTGCAGTTGTAAAAGGATATTTTGCAGAAACTGATAACATAGATGAAATTTTAGCTTTTGTAAAAGAAAAAGTTGAAGAAATAAGAAGTTGGGGAATTGATGTTGGAAGTGGAGAAGTTCTAACAAAAGCTATGAAGGAAGAGGATTGGGCTAATAATTGGAAGCAATATTATAAGCCTACACATATAGGAGAAAACATAGTTATTAAACCAACATGGGAAGCTTATGATATAAAAGATAATGAAATGGTTATAGAACTTGACCCAGGGATGGCATTTGGAACAGGGACACACGAAACAACTAGATTATGTGCTCTTGCTTTAGAAAAATATGTGCAAGAAGACTCAATAGTATTTGATATTGGAACAGGTTCTGGGATTCTTGCTTTAATAGCATCAAAGCTTAATGCTAAATATGCACTAGGAGTAGATTTAGATCCTGTCGCAGTTGAATCAGCAAAAGAGAATGTAGCTCTTAATGATGTTTCTAATATAGAAATTGTATATGGAGATTTAGTAGAAGTTGTTGAAGGAAAAGCTGATATTGTAGTAGCAAATATTCTTGCAGAGGTAGTATGTATTCTTACAGATGATGTTAAAAAAGTATTGAAACAAGATGGTTTATTCATATCATCAGGAATTATACATGAGAGAAAGCAGATGGTTCTTGATAGATTAGAAGCTCAAGGATTTGAAGTTATAGAAGCTACAGCAGAAGGTGAGTGGAATTGTATAGTTGCTAAGTTAAAATAATTTTTAGGAGAGTGTAGAAATGCATAAGTTTTTTACTAAAGCAGAACTTTTTACTGATACGCATGCGTTTATACAAGGTGACGATGTAAAACATATATATAAAGTTTTAAGAGTTACTAAGGGCGAGAAGGTTGCTATAAACAATTTATGTGGGGAGGAATTCCTTGGAGAAATTGAAGAAGTTAATAAGCAAGAGGTTATTGTTAAAATATTAGAAAAACTTGAAACCAATAACGAAAGTAATTTAGAAATTTATTTATTCCAAGGTATGCCAAAAGCTACAAAAATGGATTTGATAGTTCAAAAAGGCGTAGAACTTGGAATACGAGGTTTTATACCTGTTATAACTAATAGGGTTGATGTTAAATTAAAAGGGGAATTTAAAAAGCTTGATAGACTTAATAAAATTGCATTAGAGGCATCAAAGCA
>JBOFRC010000419.1:0-2892 GCA_051650825.1 Sarcina sp.
ACAAATTATCAGTATTCTTGAAGAAATAGCTTATTCGTTACTTAGTTACATAGAATTATCAGAGGAACCTAGCTATAGAATAATAGATAATATAATAGGATATATCGAAGTATGTGGAGTTTATAGTCCGTATATGACAGAAAAAGAAATTATTGATGCATTAAAATCTATATATATACCAAAAGTTAAAATTGATATTTAAGAAAATTTTTAATAATAATTATTGAACTCTAGGGAATAATAAGTTAGACATGTTATTTAATTTTATGTGTACTTAAAGATACTTGGAGGGATATATAATATGAAAAAGTTAAAAGGGACTAAAACAGCAGAAAATTTAATGAAAAGTTTTGCTGGAGAATCACAGGCTAGAAATAGATATACCTTTTATTCTCTAGTTGCAAGACAAGAAGGTTATGAATCTGTTGCAAGAGTATTTGAGGAAACTGCAGATCAAGAGAAAGCTCATGCAAATGTATTTTATAAGTTTTTAGCAGCTGAATTGAATGGTGAAAAAATAATTATTAATGCAGATTATCCTGTAGATTTATATAGTAAGACAGTAGATTGTCTTGATGCGGCAGCAAAGGGAGAGCATGAAGAACAAGCTATATTATATCCTGAATTTTCTAAGGTTGCTAAAGAAGAAGGCTTTAATAAAATTTCAGAGGCGTATGATGCTATTTCGAAAATTGAAGAAATGCATGAAAAACGTTACAGAAAATTATATACTGAAATAAAAGAAGGGTCATTCTATAAAAAAGATAAAGACTTATTTTGGATTTGTCAAAATTGTGGGTATATAGTTGAAGGGGTTGAGCCTCCAAAAGTATGCCCAGTATGTTATTTTTCACAAGCTTATTTTAAAGTATATACTGATAAATTTTAAATAATTAGACAAATAAAAGCTATTTTATTAAGTTATAACTTATGAAATAGCTTTTATTTGTTGTTATAAAATATCTTAATTAATTTTGGGGAGTTTGAGAATATTAATCTACTATGTTAGAATTAATAGAATTCATGCTTAAATTAGGAGTGTAAATAATGATAGTTAAAGACATAAATTTAAAATATATTTTTGAAAATTATAAAAAAGGATCTTTAAATTTGTTAAGAAACAAAGCAATTAAAGCTTTTGATGGCAAAGTTTTAATATTAGATGAAAATTTTTCTATAAAAGAAAAATTTGATATCGCTAATTTATCTTTAGTAGAATTTGAAACACTTATAAATAGTAAACAGAAAATTTATTTCCCATTTGTAGATTCTTTTGATTCTTTTGTTACAGCTGTAAATGGAATTGATTTTGATTTAGATGAGGGATTAGAACCAGAATGGTTAGAGGGTGTAGGATATGTTGAAAGTAGCTCAAGACTTGTTGATATTGGTGATTTAACTATATCTTCATATAATATTCCCGGATTTATTCTATGGAAGAATATTGAGTTTAATATATTATTTGCTGAGTATTTTACAAATAAAAATAAATTAATAACAATAGATAATGTTGGATTTTTGAAAAATGATATATTAAATTTTATAAATGAAACTAATAATTAAATGTAAATTTTGATTTTTTTCGGAATTTATTTTAGCTATTAAGCTTAATAAAAGATATTCTAGTTTGTATATAGGAAAAAATACTATAACTTACTAGGATATTTTTTTTTATATATAAGACAATAATATTAAGAAAAATTTTTGTATTTGAGGTGTAATGTTTATGGATAAGGTATGGGAAAAGCCAATAATTATTGTTAGTGCTTGTTTAAATGGTGAAAAATGCAGATATAATGGGGAGTCTTCTCCTTTTAAATTGTTAAAGGAACTTGCAACTTATATAGAACTCGAATCTATCTGTCCAGAAGTTGGTATAGGTCTTAAAGTTCCAAGAGATACTATAAAAATTGTGGGCGATGAACATAACATAAAAATTATAGAATCAGAATCTCAAAATGATTTAACAAGTAAAATGATTGAGTTTTCAAAAGAAAAGATATTAGAATATAATAAAAGGGATATAGATGCTTTTATTTTAAAAGGAAGATCCCCTTCATGTGGAATTAAAGATGTTAAAATATATAAAAGTGAAGAAAAAGGGGCTATATCAATTAAAGGATCAGGAGTATTTGCAAAATATTTAAGTGAAAATTTAGATATGGTATTTATTGAAGATGATGGAAGACTTAGAAATTTTGAGATAAGAGATAATTTTTTAACTAAAATTTTTACAATAGCTAATTTTAGAAGCATAAATAAAAAACTAAATTTAGCTGTCTTTTTAAAATTTCATACAGAGAACAAATTATTATTTATGACATATTCTCCAAATATAACAAAGAAGATGGGACAAATTATTGCTAAGTTAGATAAAAATAATTTAAAGGAAGATTTTAACGAGTATCGTAAATTATTATTTGAGTTATTTAGGGAAAATCAAAAATTTAGAAGGTGTGTACATGTTTATGAAAAAGCATATGGATATATTTCAAAATATTTATATGATGACGAACGTAAGTTTTTTATGGATATGCTTAATGATTTTAGAGCTGGTAAACAACCTAAGAAAACTATAATTACAATGTTAAAAGGGTATGCTATACGCTTTGACAATGAATATTTGTTATATCAAACTTTATTAGAACCTTATCCTGAAAATCTTATCAATTTGGATGATTCAGGGAAAGGAATTGTTAGATAAATAAAAGCATAGTACAAGATAAAAAAATTCATCTTGTACTATGCTTTTTTAGAATTAAGAATAATATGAATCATTTTAAAATTTTTAGAAAATTTATGTTTTATATAAATAAAAAGCTGAATAAAAAACATAATTTAAGAAAAAAATTATTAAATATAATATTTAGTTTTTTTTATAGAACTTGAAAG
>JBOFRC010000420.1:0-2542 GCA_051650825.1 Sarcina sp.
TCTGACCTACCCAGAGGGGGGAGGGGGGAAGAGCTGTATGCATCCTTAACGTTAGCATACAGCAGGTCCAGTGTCCTCTCCTCTCTAGTAGGACAACTCACATACTGGGTGAAATTAGTCAGTGTTGTTGAAACACTGACATGGTTGAAGTCACAGTATTCATGAAGAACTGAATGAAGACGTAAATCTATCTAAGATTCCAGTTTAAGACCAAACTGTGGTCTGTGTAACAGTCAGTTAAATTTTCCATGTAGGAAAAATCACTAAAATTGGAAAACTAGATTCAAGTTTCTAAAACTGTATATTTCGTTCATCAGATCAGTATATAATTAAGAATTTGGAATAATTTTTTAAAGGTCTTGTAAGCGACATTCACTGCCACTAAATTTGGCACTGGAACACCAGCATCTCAGACCAAAACTAACGGGCACTGCGGCGCACCAGACTACACTGAGAAAAACAGTAATTTTACCTCCCAGATCATTGTAAAACACACTTCATTCGAACTGGACGGAAACAATATAAAACTCACCAAAACCGTCTTTGTTAGTCTTTCAACTGTTCCAATAATCAACTCTGGTTTGGTTGGGGAAAAAAAACTTAATTCACTGGGTTAGAAGAGAAAAGAAACAGCTGTTATATTGCTCTCCTCACAGCCGAACAGTTTCACAGGAGGGACTCACATGCACTAAAATCCACGCCGGCCAGTCTGGCTGTATTTACAAAGTGCACGTGGGAGAAGTTTGCATTCAGGGCTTTCTGCCTTTCGTTTTTCCTAAACCCTAAACCTGACAAAGCAGTTCATGAAAATGAAACAGCAGCAGTTAAGTTAAATGTCTTTCTTTGGAACAGAGTCTGTTTCGCTGCTAGTTTACTTTAACGTTTGACTCACACACCACAGGCTCAATAGAATAACTCGACTCTGCTTTCATATCAGGGATCAGATGAGGAGGAGGAGGGGCCTGAAGACAGGGGAGGCCTTTTACACCAAATATTCAATCTATTTATTCTGTAATCTGTTCCATGTGAGATGGCTGACTGACATGTTTTTCTAACAGATGCAGCAACTTATGCAGAACAAGGAGTGAAGTGCATCAACATACTGTTGAGAAATGTTGTATGAGCATTGTCACCAAAATTGGATTGATCTTTAATCTGTAATTATACTGTTTCTGACGGACGCAGACTGGAAAACTTTGTTTCTTTGCTTTTGTAATTTGAAATGAGAGTTTGGTCCAGACTGAAATAACTCAACAAACATGTGATGGATTGTCATGAAAGTTTATACAAACATTCATGTTCCCCAGAGGATAAATTGTAATAACTTTGGTGATCTTCTGACTTTTCATCTAGCGCCATCATCAGGTCAACATTTTAATGTGTCCAATTGGCGTACTTTGGTTTATACCTGCAAAACTAATGGCATTCCCATCAGCCTTAGCTACTTTGTTTAATGCTAATTAGCAAATGTTAGCATGCTAAAATGCCAAACTAAGATGGTGAACATGGTAAACATTATAACTGCTAAACATCAGCATGTTAGCATTATCATTGTGAGCATGTTAGCATGTAGCTCCACTGTGCCTAAGTACAGCCTAGCACAGCAGCTAGCATAGCATTTGAATGAACTGCCAGATGAGCCAAAGACAATTTCCCGCCTTGGTGAACGATGAAATTCTGTTCTATTGTTGTGAAGTTAAACCAACACAATTCAACCTTTTCTATGTAGTGTTTTAAACACAAGAACACATGAGTGAGAGTGTTTCACAGACTCAGAACACACATGGTACAAATGACAAACAAAAAATGAAACGATTATGTGACAACAATTTGACGTGTTCTCATTTCCTTTCTGAAAATGAAAAAGTCCAAACTCACTTTATGAAACTCTTTGCAGGACGGAATTCCTCTTCGAACAGTGAGGCCAGAGGTAAACTATCTATCCATCTACAAATATTTTTTCTACTAAATGCACTTTGGGCGTAGACACCAACTCATGAGAAAGAATAAAATGAACTCTTGATTAATGAATGTGTCTATCACTATAATAAGAAAAATATAAATATATGAAATATTAATAATACAAGTGATGATGATGATGATGACTCATGGCTCCTCACCAGTGAGGCTGACTGACATGTGATCTCTACAGAGGTCACTAGAGGTCGCTGCTCCATCAGTTTTCACTCTGACAGGAACACAGTCTTTTATCAGGAGGCGCTGACTTTGACTGAAGATTACGAGGAGACCAAAAATATCATGTTTAATCTCTGAACTCTGACACTAAGTTCACTGCAGCAGCTGTAGGTCTCATCAGCCCAACACGTTGTTTATACTGATCACACCATTTCCACTGAACTCTGATTCTGTAAAATAAAGTGTGAGCTTCTTCTTCTACACTGACACGTGGCATACTCTACTGTCTGCAGCATACTGTACATCCGACTCTTTTCTTAATGAGGTGGTCTGTTTAAGCTGTCGACACACTGCTCACTTTCATGCTGCAGCTGTCGCTCATATAAACTATGTTGCCAAAAGTATG
>JBOFRC010000421.1:0-2226 GCA_051650825.1 Sarcina sp.
TAAAAAGTGGAAAATCATTATTTGAACCTGTATATGAAGAATATACTGGATCTAATGGGTTAAAAAGAAAATTTTCTCAAGAAATAGGTTTAACGAGATTTATTAAAATAGGTATAAAAAATGAAAATAATATTTCTGATGAAAAGGTCAATCAACTATATCAAAATACTTATTTAGGAGAAATATATACATTAACAATATAAGCTTTTGTTGATAAAATAAATTCAATTAATGAACAAGGATTTTTAAATTAATAAAACCCTAAAAATATACCATAAAAAAGGAAAATAATAGAAAGTGTTATATAAAAAAGACTACGAACTAATAAGCCGATAGAAATTGCTTTTTTCTTATAAAATTTAATATTACAAAGTTTATAGAGGAAATAAAAGGTTCTTAAAGCTGTATAAATATATATGATTGTAATAATTAAATTAATTAACAATTTGTAACCCCCTTTAAAAATTAGTGATATAATATAAGCATTATATCATTAATTTAAAAAATTAGTAAAGACAATGGAGAGGCAAATATGATTAGTTTTTTAAAAAAATTTTCTGTTGTAATATTAGATGTAATGAGTATTTTAATGGCATTATATCTAGTAATGAATCTACTTTTATGGTGGCCAGTAATTCTTAATCCTATTTAAAATTAAGAAATAAAAAAATTGTTTTATTAAAAATGAAAGAATAATTAGAATTGTAGCTATTCTTCCATTTGTTTATCATAAAATAAAATTATGATTTTATTTTTTATGATTTCAAGAAAAGAGTTAAATAATAATTAGTAGAAAATTTAACAAGGAGAAAAATATGAAGTTATTAGAAAAGTATCTTTTGGGGATTTTAATAATAGGTGTAATATTTCTTTCAGTAATATGTATCTTAATTTTTATGGCTGGTGTATGTATGGGAAATTCATCTATTTAAGATAAAATGAGTTTAAAACTTAATTGTACTTGGATTTATAATCATAATATTAGGATTTGTTGTAATTTATACCAGGATTTATATAGGATATATACAAAAAAATTTTGTAAAGAGTATTTAATTAAAATAGATATTAACGATATAAGCTTTTGTTAACAGAATAAATTAATAAAATTAAAATTTTATTTGCTTAATGAGATAAAAAAGGTACCAATAGAAGTTGAAACCAAAAGCACAAATAACAAAAAAACAAAAAAGAACAATATAAAAAATACTACGATTTAATAAAGACTTAGGAATATTTTCTTTTTTATAAAATTTGATATTTAAAATTTTATAAACAAAATAAAAAGTTCTTAATGCTATATAAATATTTATTATGATAATAATTGAGTAAACAATAATTACAGGCAACAAGTGATAACCTCCTTTAAGATATTTATTTAATAAATAACTGATGATATAATAATTCATTATATCATCAGTCAAAAAAAATAGTAAGATATTAAAAGGAGAATCATATGTTAAAATTATTTCAAAAAATTTTTATCATAATTCTAGATGTTTTAAGTATATTGTATGCTTTATATATGTTAACGATTATAATTATATGGTTGCCAGCATTAATATAAAGAATTTGAAATAGCAGTAATAGTGCCCATCTTTTATATAGGGATAACTTTAATTATAGTAATTTTAATGGTATTAACAGTATTTTTATTTGTTAGTACTATTTTTTTATTTTTGATTAAAATAATTTTATCTAAATAGGTGTATCGTCCGGAAAATGCGGAATTCGTACGTTAAGCTAATTTAACCCGCTGTTTCCAACGGGTTGAAAGTTTTTATGTATTTAAATTTCTTTTAATTTTCTATAAAGAGAAGCTCTAGATATATTTGTTATCTCACATATTTGTTTAACAGTCATAGTTTTTTCAAAGTATAATTTTATAGCATAATTCATTCCCTCATGTTTAGCATGATACTTTTTTACTCGTCCTTTATATTTGCCATTTATTTTGGCAATTTCTATACCTTTTTTTTATCTCATTTTCAATAAATCTTTTTCAAGCTGATTAACACCTGCCATTATAGTTATTAAAAATTGGCTATACGGATTGTTTTCTGATAAATTCAACCAATTATCTTTAATTGATTTTAATGTTGCACCTTTCTTCTTTATTGTTTCAATTAATAAAAATAAATCTTTTGTACTTCTAGTAATTCTAGTAAGATCAGTGACAAAAATAATATCTCCATTTTCAAGATTTTCAATCAGTTTTATCAATTCTTT
>JBOFRC010000422.1:0-2423 GCA_051650825.1 Sarcina sp.
ATAGAAGAAACTTTTTTTGAAAGAGCTAAAAGCTTAAAAGCTCTTGATTTATTTGATTAAATACAATTTTTATAAAAAAATAAAATCTAAGCTTAAAGGATCCAGCCAACACTTCCGACAAAACACACGGTAAGACATAAAATGGATAAAAATTAGCTAATCAATGGTTAGAGTTTCATGGAGAAGAGTTTACTATAAAAACAATTAGTGATATTTTAAAAATCTAGATGAATTACATAAGTTAGATATACCACAAAAAAAGTATTGATTTAGCTATTTGTATATTAAAAAGGAATGTAAAGATATTAAATGAATTGTATCAAATTTGATATAATTCATTTTTGATATCTAAAATACTAAAATATTAATTAACCTTTTAGAAAATCAACTAAAACTATATATCCAAGTTTTTCTGCTGTATCTTCTAAATCTGATAAAATTTTAGCCATATCCATTACATCTGTACCTGCTTTTAAATAAACTTCTATTACATCATGGTTACCTAATTTATTGTAAGCATACTTTAAAATTTGATTTTCAAGCTTTTTATCTAAGCTTTTTTTAAAATTTTCTATAATATTCATATATTCTTCTTTTCTCATTTTTGAACACTCCAGTTTTTATTTTATTACTACTAACAATTATAATTCTTATATATTGAAATATAAAGAATGGAAATCAACATTTTGTGGGACTAGCTAAAATTTCAAGTAAAATCCATCCTAATAAATAGAACTGCGTAAAAGTGTAGTTATTTAAATTCAAATAGAGTATAGTCTAAATGAACAACTAAACAAAATGATATAATAAAAATATAAAAACTAATAGAGATGAATATATGGAGGGAAGAAAGTATGATTTTAGGATATGTAAGAGTTTTAACTGTGGAACAGAATGCGGGAAGACAATTAGAAATAATGAAAAAATATGAAGTAGAAAAAATATTTAGTGAAAAAATTAGTGCTAAAGATACAAATAGACCAGAGTTACAAAATATATTAGATTATGCTAGAGAGGGAGATACAATAGTCGTTCATGACTTTAGTAGACTAGCTAGAAGTACAAAAGATTTACTTAATATAGTAGAACAGCTAGAAAAGAAAGCGGTTAAATTAATAAGTGCTAAGGAAATGATTGATAGTAGTACACCAAATGGAAGATTAATGCTTACAATGATTGGTGCTATAAATGAATTTGAAAGAGCTAATCTTTTAGAAAGACAGCGAGAGAGAATGGCACTAGCAAAGTCACAAGGTAAGTATAAAGGGCGTAAAGCGGTTAATATACCAAACTTTGGTGAGTATTATGATAGATATTTAAATAGAGAATTTACTAAAGTTAGCTTAGCAAAAGAACTTAACATAAGTAGAAATACCTTAGATAAATTAATAAAAGAATATTTAGAGATTAAAAATCCTTTGACTTTAAATGAAGCTAATTATAAAAATAGTTCTATTACAGAACTTACAGAAGAATTAAAAAAGGCACACACTCAAAAAGAAAAAGATTTTTTCTTTGATTTACTTGATAGAGCAAGACATAAAGCTGCGCTAAAAGTAGTTAATCCTTGTATAGAATAAATTTTTAATCAAAATTTTTGGAGATTTTTTAGATGAATAAAGAAGCTGAACTATGGATTATAAAAAAAACAGATTTTTTTCCTGGGGAAGAATTTCATGAGAATTTATATATAGGATTTAAAGAAGATACATTAATTACTTATCAAAAGATTATTCAGACTTTAAAAGAAGAAAATTATGAAATTGAAGAAGTCGATTTTTTAGAAAGAGTAGGATTTAAACTTGAAACAAGTTTTATATCTATGGAGCCTGTTAAAAATAAAAAAAATCAAGAAATACTTAAAGAAATTACTGGTAAGGTTTAAAATTATCAATTAATGAAGAGGTAAAATGATTCATATCATTCTAATTCTAGTTTAAGTGTTTTATTTAACTATGACATAAGCTCCTCTTTTTTGTCATAGTTGTAATATATTATTATAGCTTGTGATCAATTTTGAACGTTGTCTTATATTTGAAGGTTTATTATATTCCGTACTCCCTATTTTAACCACCCTATTTTGCTTATTGATTTAAAGCTCTTTTTCTTCAATTAATAAATCACTTAATTTACAATTAAATATAAAAATATAATTTTTGTAATTTTATTTTTGTTTAAATCTCTTAAAAAATCTCTCATACCAATCTCCCCTCTTTAATTTTAATATTATAGGATTATATGGTTATATTATAAATCAAATAAAATTTATATATCATATTTTTGCTAATGTTATAAACTGAATTAGTATTTGAATATAAATAATATATATTTTATCCAATAACTATTGTTGGTAGATAACTTTCGTTTGATATTTAGAGTTAGTTAAAACTTCACCTGAATATTAGGCGGGAATTTATAATGTA
>JBOFRC010000423.1:0-1354 GCA_051650825.1 Sarcina sp.
ATCTTCCGTTTATGTCTAAATATTAGAAAAATTGTCAATTGTGCTCCTTTTTGCAAGAAATGACATCTATAAAACATTTCAGTCAAGAATCAGACCCCATAATAGCAAAGACACTGCGCTTGTTAAAATTACAAATGAATCAACTCATTTGTAGCTCATCTAGGTAGTGTCCCTAGTGCCATAAAAGCTCAGACTGTCCAGGTAGGGAAGTGAACGTGAAAGAGAAGGGCAAAAAGTGGAGAATGCGGGTGTCGATCCCGCTGCCTCTCACACGCTAAGCGAGCACTCTGCCATTTGAGCTAATTCCCCTGCACGGCAGGTTAATCGCGTCCATCGCCCTCAAAGACACCGGCGAGGAGCGATCCCTCGCATGTGTGCAGGCGTTGCGGCGGGTTTTCCAATGGGCACAACGCAAAGAGACCATATTTCCTCTGTGCTGGCTTCCGCAAGGTAGCGGGTTGGATCCTCTTCCAGGCCGGTGTTTTGCTCTCTGGGACCTTCAGCTTTGAGCTTCTCGCAAATAACTGGGGGTTTCACACAAATACCCGCTGGCCAGACCACACACAGACCTGGCCGAAAAAGCTCTACCTGGCAACCACAAGTCTGTAAAAACAACAATTACTGCACCTAGCCCATTTTCATCCATCTTTGAACACATTCCATCCAATCTCAGCTCAGGCATGTTATTTATATTCTGCTCAGGTAGGTAATTTATATTTTGTTAATGAAATGGCTCACGTTGTTTGTATTTTACGAATAGCAAGATTGGACCCGTAAAATTAGTCTACGATTATCTTAGCTGCCAGTCAGCCTTATCAGGTAATGTTAACTGTCATTGATGTGTAAACCTAAGAGCTATATATATTTGTAATGTTAATAGCTTTACCCGGTGTTTTCTGACTGTGTGTAATTTCAGTCAGCGGGCTGACTTAACATTAGCTGGGCTACTGTAACATTACCAAAAAAATAGACTGGCATGAAATGGAACTGTTAACAAGATTGTGATTCGGTATCAGAAGTGAGTTCTGTGGTCAGGAAAGCTTGCACCCACAAGGAACGTTACAGGGTGATTACTCCCAAGCAACCTCAATTACACCTTCAGTTTGTTTCTGCAGAAAAAAGCATCACAATTTGTCTAGCCATTATGTTTGTCTACATGCTTTGGTGATACTCATTGTGTGTAGAGCCATTTTTGCGGTCAGGCGCAGCAGCGAGCACTCTACCATTTGAGCCAATTCCCCCGGACGGCCTATTGTGCTTTAAAACTATAGGACAGGAAGAACTAAAAAAAACAAAATGATCCTCTCTATCTCTGTCACATCCAAGACCCTTCAAGCTGGCAGTTACTAAGCCT
>JBOFRC010000424.1:0-8130 GCA_051650825.1 Sarcina sp.
TATATACTCTAAAATTTTATCAATATTTTTCTTAATAGTATAATCATCGAAAGCTATTATATAACCTGCTAATTTTAAACATCTTAATTTTTTTATTAATTTATCAGTAATTTCAACACTCTCTAAAATTTCTATAATAAAAATTTTTTTTTCTAATGTATATGCAAGATCGTTATAAATATTTGCTTTATCAAAATTAACAAAAATTTTTTTATTATTAGATATTCTTTTTATGCCTATAGCATTCATATTTGATAATAATATCTTTGTAGGATCTATCTTTTCATCTAGAATATATCTATTATCTAAAGTATCTCTGAATAAAATTTCATAGGCTATAACATTTTCATTTATATCATATATACTTTGTCTTGCTAAATATATATCCATCATACCCCCTTAAATATAAAAAAAACTGAGTTAAACTCAGTTTTTCTGTCTTGAATTCTACTTTAATACCCAGAATTCTTTAATACTGTAATTTCTATTAATTCATTTTGAAAAGCCTTCAATAACGCTTTTTCTAAAACTTTTTCTGTGTCAAAATTTTCTATATCTGTACATACTGCAAACACTTTATGTACTTCACCTTTAGCATTTTTATATGTTAAAGTTACGTTTGGTTTGTTGTATTCTGTTTCTAAAATTTTAATTCCCCAACTTAACTTAGCATATTTATCATCTATTGTTAATTTACTCATTTCCTTTAATTTTTGCTCTTCCTTTATAGGATCATTAATAATAAACAGTTCATCCCCAACTTTATATTTAGACATAGCATTCTGTAAAACCTATATGTAATATTAGATTTTACATTTTCACCCCCTTAAAGATTTAGTAAATTAATTTATTTAATTTATTCTAACATATAAATTCCTCTGTTTCAATTATTTTGAAATTAACTTTATTTTACGTTTTTTTTAAATTTCATCTATAATTTATTATTTAATTATATGCTATAATTTAGACATGATAAATACTGTAAAAAATATACAAGGTAACAAATAATAATTATTAAAAATCAACTCTTGTTAATTGACAATCATTATTTTTTAAGATAGAATTAAATTAACAATATAGGAAGGAAGTTTAATATGGACAATATAACAAAAATTTTTAAAGAAAAAAAATTAAAATTAACACCTCAAAGAATAGCGGTTTATAAATATTTACAAGGCACTTGTGATCACCCATCAGCTGAAATTATTTATAAAGCTCTTCAAGAAGACTATCCAACTATGAGTTTAGCAACAGTTTATAAAGCGCTTAAAACTTTAGTTGAAGTTGACTTAATTAATGAATTTAACGTTGGAGAAGGTAACTTTAGATATGATTCTAATTTATCAGATCATGCACATATTCAATGTATTAACTGTTCTAAAGTTGAAGACTTTGACGGCATAGATTTAAATGCACTTGATAGAGAAGCTGAAAAATTATCTAAATTTAAAATATTAAATAGAAAATTATTTTTCTATGGACTATGCAATGAGTGCAGTTGTGAATCAGAAGAATAAAATCCCTTTAAGTTATATAGATTAACAATCTATATAACTTTTTTTAGAATGATTCTTTTTAAAATGCATATAACTAAGTAGAGGTGATTATATATGCATTTTAAAAAGAATTTATTATTTAATATTGTTACATTATTGCTATTTTTTTTTATTAATTCCAAAGTTTATGCTATAAACTCTTCTACTAGTATAGACCAACTACCATTGAATGACAATATATTTTTAAAATCTATTCAAACTAAATTAAAAGGTTCTAAATATATTATTGAAGTAATCACAAATAAAAATAAATTTATTTTAGACCCTTGCAAACCTTTAAACACTTTTGGAGATAATAATTCTATAAGTAAACCTAATATTTTTTTCTTTGATATCTCTCGGGATACTAATCCAGAAATTTTTGTACAATCATTTGATATTACAACGCCTATTCAACACATATATACATACTATCAAGATACATATAAGCACATATTTTCATCTACAAATAACGTTATTGGAATACTTGACTCAAATAATTCTAGAACACCTAAAGTACTGTCTTTTTCTATAGATGAACCAAATAAAAGTTTACAAAAACATATGTTAATAAACGGAGTATATAAAAACATTTCCTTCTCTAACGATGAAATTCCAGGTTTATTATGTATTTCATCATTAATAGATTCTCTTTGTTATCAAAAAACATATGAAGATATTTTTACTTTAGAAAATGCTGACAATGAAATAACTAAATTAGATGATATTTTTAATAATCAGTTAAGTTATTCATTTTTAGATGCAACTTTTTTAGATACCTCTTGGAATTCTAATAACTCTGTAGAATCAGTCAAATGGACTTTAAGATTTAAACCTACAAATTCAAATAGTATAATAAACTTGAACGTAATAACACAAAAACTTTCTAATAAATTTCTCATAAAAAAAATAGATATAGAGTAAATCTCTATATCTATTTTTAATATTTAATTTCACCGCGTTTATACATTTCTATTACCCTATCTAAAAACCTTGCTTTTTTGGGATTTACAACACTTTTAATAGCTTGTAACATTTCTATATTTTCATCAGCCTCTGTAAACTTAAAGTTATTTATATCTTGATAATGTTCATTTTTAGGGAAATTATTATTATAATTATCTAAATTATTAAGCATATTATTTATTGCATTAATATCAAAATTTCCATTATTTGAATTTTGAACACTATTGTTAGTTCCATTAAGTAATGATGCTAGGTTATTTATATCAAAACCATCTTGATTCATTGCATTCATTAAAGTATTAATTTTATTTATATCCAAATTACTTCCCTTAAGTAACTCCATAATATTAGGATTTACCCCTATATTATTGTCATAATTCATATCCTTTTTCTTATCTCTATGCTTTTTTCTAGACATAAATCCTCCTCCTATAACTTATGTATAATTTTTTTATTTTTTTGGAGGATCATACAGATCCTCCATCTTCACTTCTATAGTTTTTCTGCATAAACTAGAAGTAATAAGATTAAAAATTAGCAGTTATTTTTTAAACTACTTATTAGATACTAGCAAAAACCTCTTCTGTTTCCACCGCAACCTAGTAATAATAATAAATAAAGAAGATTATTATTATTATTGCATCCACAGTGATGTTTTTTACAACTCTTATGACAACAATTACAATTATTCATCCCAAAACAATTGCCATTTCCACCTAATAATAATACTATTAATAACCACATGTTATTATTTCCACAACCATAAAAGTTGTTTGGTAAGTTACACCCACAGTTGTCATTGTTATTTACTCCATTAAGAATTTCATTTAGTTCCATGAACTTTTCCTCCTCGTTTGTTCTTTAATTTTTATTTTTATTTGTTTTATAGTATATACTATTCAGTATTATAAAATCTGCTACAAATAAAATAAAAAAAATAGAGCAAATTTTGCTCTATTTATAGTTCATATATATCAGCGAATAATCTATCTATAAGATCATCTTTTCCTTTTTTATTAAGTGATGAGAAAAATAAAAGTTCTTCTTCTTTTGGCATACCTAAAGTTTCTCTTATAAGCTTTTCTGCTTTAGCAACTTCATTATTTGATATTTTATCTCTTTTAGTAGATACAACTTTACAATCATATCCAAAATGCTTAATCCAATTATACATTAAGATATCATCTTCATTTGGTTTCCGTCTACAATCTACAAGAAGAACAACTCTTTTTAAAGGTTCTCTATCTAAAAGATATGTTTCTATTGTTTTTCCCCAACTTTCCTTTTCTTTTTTTGAAACCTTAGCATATCCATATCCTGGCAAATCAACAAGATAAAAATCACTATTTAATAAAAAGAAATTTATTAATCTAGTTTTCCCTGGAGTTTGACTTACTTTAGCAAGCCCTCTTCTATTCGTCAATGCATTTATTATTGATGATTTACCAACATTTGATCTTCCTACAAATGCTACCTCATTTAATCCTGTCTCTGGATATTGATTTTTTCTTACTGCTGAAGTAATAAATTCTGATGTATTTATTTTCATTTTTTTCTCCTATACTAATGCACTTTTTAGTACATCTTCTATCTTTTCCGCTATTATTATTTCTAATTTTTCTTTAATTTTTTTTGGTATTTCTTTTAGGTCTTTTTCATTATCTTTTGGAATTATAATTTGTTTAATTCCAATTCTATTCGCAGCTAAACACTTTTCTTTAAGACCACCTATTGGTAAAACTCTACCTGTCAAAGTAATTTCACCTGTCATAGCTGTATTCCCTTTAACTTTACATTCTGATAAAGCTGAAACTATAGCTGTTGTCATTGTAACTCCTGCTGATGGTCCATCTTTTGGTACAGCACCTTCTGGAACATGTATGTGTATATCTTTATTTTTATAAAATTCTTTGTTTTTTATACCAAACTCTTTTATATTACCTCTTACTAAACTATATGCTATTTTAGCAGATTCCTTCATTACATCTCCAAGTTGTCCTGTAAGTTCTAATTTTCCACTACCATCCATTACATTAACTTCCACTGGTAATGTATCTCCACCATAAGCTGTCCAAGCCATTCCCATTACAACTCCAACTTTATCTTCACCTATTAGATCATATGAATATATTCTAGGTCCTAAGTATTTTACAACAGTTGTATTAGTTATTTTAATAGCTTTTTTATTTTCTTCTAAAAGCTGACGCATTCCTTTTCTTATAAGTTTTGCTATAACTCTTTCTAATCCTCTTACACCAGATTCTCTAGTATAATAATTTACAATTTCACTAATAGCATTATCAGATATTTTTATTTGAGTTATATCAATTCCATGTTCTTTTAAAACTTTTGGTATCAAATGTTTTTTAGCTATTTTTATTTTTTCTTCATAAGTATACCCTGATACACTTATAATTTCCATCCTATCTATTAAAGGTCGTGGAATAGTATCAAGACTATTAGCTGTAGCAATAAATGTTACATCACTAAGATTTATATCAACCTCTAAATAATGGTCTCTAAATTCCTTATTTTGATTAGTATCTAGAACTTCTAGCATAGCTGATGATGGATCTCCTTTATAATCATTTGACATTTTATCAATTTCGTCTAATAAAATTACAGGATTCATACTTCTAGATTTTTTTAATGACTCTACTATTCTTCCTGGCATTGCTCCAACATATGTTTTTCTATGTCCTCTTATATCAGATTCATCCTTTATTCCGCCAAGTGATATTCTAACAAAATCTTTATTTAAAGACTTAGCAATACTGCTAGCAATAGATGTTTTTCCAACTCCGGGAGGCCCTACTAAACAAATCACAGGACTTTTAAGAGATTTACTCATTTTTTTCACTGCAAGATAATCTAATATTCTTTCTTTTACATCTAATAATCCTGAGTGATCTTCATTTAATATTTCTTTAGCATTAGCAATATCTATATTTTCCTTCTTTTTTACACCCCATGGTAGTTCAAATAAGTTTTCTAGATATGTTCTAACCACACTACTTTCTTGTCCTGAAGAACTAAGTGACTTTAATCTAGCTATTTCATAATTTGCTTTTTCTACAATATTCTTAGGCATTTTCTTGTTTTTTAATTTTTTCTCATAGTTCTCTATAGCTTTCTTATCTTCATCGCCTTCTCCAAGTTCATCTTGTATAACTTTAAGTTGCTCTCTTAAATAATATTCCTTTTGAGATTTATCAGTTTTTTGGCTAACCTTAGCTCTAATTGTTTTTTCTATCAAAACAATTTCTTTTTCTTGTTTTATAAATACTAATAACATTTCTAAACGAGATTTTATACTTTTTTCTGTTAAAAGTTTTTTCTTTTCATCTTCATCTATCATCATATAAGAAGAAATTATATCAACAAGTTTATCAGCAGTATCTATACTATTAAAACTTTCAACAACCTCTTTAACAGGACCTGCTGTCAATTTTAAAAATACAGTAAATTCTGCTTTAATAGTTCTAATTAAAGCTTCTATTTCTGAATCTAACTCAAACGTTTCTACAACCTCTTCTACTAAAGCTTTAATATAATCCTCATCTTCATATTTTATTATTTTAGCCTTACATATTCCTTCTACTAATACTCTTTTTGTTTTATCTGGAAGATTTACCACTTGCTTTATTTTACAAATAGTACCTATTTCTAATAAATCTTTATATGTAGGATTCTCTACTTCATCATTCTTTTGTGGAATTAGAAAAATATTACTTCCATTATCCATTGCAGATTCTACTGCCTTTGCTGATTTTTCTCTTCCAACATCAAAATATGTTATCATACTTGGAAAAACCGTCATACCTCGAAGTGGTATAAGTGGTAAAAAAGCATTACTTTCCATATATAATACCTCCCTCCTATTTTACTTATCCAATATTTAAAAAGTATACACATATTATAACTTTTTTTCAACTCTTAATTTCTAGCATAGTAAAAGAGCTTAGAAATTTTCTAAGCTCCTCTAAACCTATGCAGTTTCTATAGTATTTTTTGATTTATTTTCTATATTTAAATTAGGTCTAATTTCACCATCTGGTAAAACTTCTAATTTTGGTGCTTTCTTCTCTTTTATAGTTGCTTCTTCAATAATAACTTTATATATTTCTTGTTTTGATGGAATGTCAAACATTACATCTGTCATTATTTCTTCTATTATTGCTCTAAGCCCTCTTGCACCAGTATTTCTCTTTATAGCTTCATCTGCAACTGCTTTTAAAGCATCATCTGTAAACTCTAAAGTTACATTATCTATTTCAAATAATTTTCTATATTGTTTTACAAGTGAATTTTTTGGTTCTTGTAATATTCTTACTAAAGCATCATTATCTAAAGCTTCTAAAGTTACAATAATTGGTAGTCTTCCAACAAACTCTGGAATAAGACCAAATTTTAATAAATCACTAGGCATAAGATCTTTTAAAAGAACTCCTATATCTTTATCTTCTTTAGATTGTATTTCTGCCCCAAATCCCATTGAGCTTTTTCTTGTTCTTTTCTCAATAGCTTTATCTATACCATCAAATGCACCACCACATATAAATAATATATTAGAAGTATCTAATTGTATAAGTTCTTGATGCGGATGCTTTCTTCCACCTTGTGGAGGTACAGACGCAACTGTTCCTTCTAATATTTTAAGTAAGGCTTGTTGTACCCCTTCTCCTGATACATCTCTTGTTATAGATGGATTTTCTGATTTTCTTGCAACTTTATCAATCTCATCTATATATATAATACCTCTTTGTGCTTTTTCAACATCATAATCAGCATTTTGTATTAATTTTAATAAGATATTTTCAACATCTTCTCCAACATACCCTGCTTCTGTAAGTGTTGTAGCATCTGCAATAGCAAATGGCACATTTAAAAACTTAGCAAGTGTTTGAGCTAATAATGTTTTACCTGAACCTGTTGGTCCTAAAAGTAAAATATTACTTTTTTGTAATTCTACATCATTTGAAGAGATATTAACATTTATTCTCTTATAATGATTGTAAACAGCTACCGCTAAAGCTTTTTTAGCACTATCTTGCCCTACAACATATTGATCTAAATGATTCTTTATATCTGCTGGCTTAGGTAAATCTTTATTCTCAACTTCTACTTTGCCATCAAATTCATCTTCTATTATTTCAGAACAAAGCTCTATACATTCATCACAAATATAAGCCCCTGGTCCTGCTATTAATCTTTTTACCTGTTCTTGATTTTTACCACAAAAAGAACATTTTAATTGTTTTTTCTCATCGTATTTTGCCATATTATACACCCCTATCTTAATAGCAGTTCTTACTTAGATATTTCACTTCTTGTTATTACTTTATCAACTAATCCGTAATCTGCTGCTTCTTGTGCATCCATAAAGTAATCTCTTTCTACATCATTTTTAATTTGATCTAGAGACTTACCAGTATTTTCACTTAAAATTTTATTTAAACTATCTTTAATTTTTAATATTCTTTTAGCATGTATATCTATATCAGTCGCTTGACCTTGGAATCCACCTAAAGGTTGGTGTATCATTATTTCACTATTAGGAAGTGCAAATCTCTTACCTTTTGCACCAGATGATAATAAGAATGCTCCCATAGATGCTGCCATTCCTATA
>JBOFRC010000425.1:0-1012 GCA_051650825.1 Sarcina sp.
GTCACGATGCCGATGACGGTCTCTCCTTTAGCTGGGACATACTGAGGACAGACAGGGACAGACTCAGCTCCCAGCATGCACTGCTTCAACACCTGTCCTTCACAAAAATGTCCACTTCAGTGTTTATATCTCTTTTAGACTTGGCTTCACTACAGCCTTCTATCGGGAACTGCCGAACTCCATTTAAATAAACAGCTATTTAAAATTTGACGAAATTGGATCAACGGACTAAACTTTTAGAACAAAAACGAATAACTCTCATAAATGCGTTTGGTCTTCTGAGTAATTCGGGGTGCAACTGGTTCACCGAGCGGCACTGTGTTACTAACTACTCTTAACTTTTCAGAACTGACGCACGGCGCGCTTCAGCGAGCGGAGGGAAGGATTAACAGCGGACCTGATTCATAAAGTTAAACTTTAACGGCACAAAGCGCGGCTTGATAACATCATCTTTGAGCCGCAATCACGACTGATCCACAGTGACTTTAATTCAGCCAAAGATTAGTGACACACTGGGCGCACATTTGTACTAACAAGAAAACACCTAAATTGCGCGTTTTCTAAATGGAATCCTGCACGCTGTAGAACCTACTGTAAATATTTCCCAGTAAACAGAGACTCGAGGGTAATGTCCGCATGTAAACGGATCCGGTGAACATCGTGCCTCTGAAGTCTCACCCTCCTCTGCTGTGAATCCATCCAGAACATGTTGGGCTGTTTGTGTCGGAGGACGCCGCTTTTACACACCACCAGCCGGTCTCCGCTCCGCCGCAGACCCGGACCACACACCACCTTCTCCGGTTTCACGTGATCCGTTAGAGAGATGGTGTCGTCGGTCTCAAAGGAGAATTCATCTCCAGGTAACAGAACCTGCCCGACTTTATCTTTCAAACAGGAAAACATACCGACTCCTCACAGCTTCACTCACGTGTGTTGTTGTTGTTGTTCGACGGACTGAAATAAATGTGACACGCAGGAAACAGGAAGCTCCGCCTGCAGCGCCCTCTGCGGG
>JBOFRC010000426.1:0-6621 GCA_051650825.1 Sarcina sp.
CTAACTCTCTTCGGCTCATGGATATGCCCAAGTGCTACATAATCAAAACCTTCAAACACCTTACCAGATATAAACTCAGTTCCCCCCATAGTTAATGGTCTTTCAGAGTCTGATTCAACTATTTCTATATCCTTTAAAATCTCTTTTCTAGACTTACTTTTATCAAAATTAATGCTTGTAACATAGCCATGTGCTACAGCTACAGCCTTTCTACTAGTATCTCTAGTTTTATTTATCTGATCTATAACAACTTTCATAGCATCTTCGTGATCTCTGATTTCATCATTTTCAAATAATTTTCTAATTATTGCAGGATCAAAATAAGGTATAAGATAAAAATCTGTATCATTAATAGTTACAGCTTCTATTTTCCCCTTTAAAATTCCCTCTATATAAAACCCTTGTCCTCTCATAATTTCACTACCAAAAGATAATCTTTCAGCACTATCATGATTACCAGCTATAGCAAGTACAGGAACTCTTAATTCATTTATTATCTTATTAAGATATTTATTGAGAAGTTCAACAGCATTTGCTGGCGGTACACTTCTATCATATAAGTCACCTGCAATAACAAGTGCATCTGGATTTTCTCTTTTTATTAAGTTTATTAAATCATCTAAAAACTTTTCTTGATTTTCTAACATGGAAAATTCATTAACTATTTTCCCTATATGCCAATCCCCTGTGTGGATAAATTTCATCTCAAACCACCTCATTTTCTTAAACTAACTTAATTATAACTTATGTAAAGTAAAAAATTATATAAACTTAAACTATTTCAAAAAAACAACTTAAATTATTTTATAAATTCATTTTTTATAAAATAAAAAAACCTCTTCTTATGAATTATTAATACCTTAATTCTACATAAGAAGAAGTCTTTTATTAATTTTAATCTAACTTAATTTATCTTTTTTAAAATTCTAAGTTATAGTTTTTATTTCCTGATGAAACTACAATTTGAATATTTTTAGCATTCTTTAAGTCTTTTGTATTTATTCCATTAAAATTAGTTTTATTATTCGAATACCAATTTACAAGTACCCCATTATAAGTTATTATTTCTCCATTATTTTGTATAACTTTTAATATAGCCGTACTTTTAGCTTCAACATTTGAAATATCAAATTTAGCGTTAATTACTGTGTTGTTGCCATCTATATATTCATCTTCCTTTGAAGCTTTAGCAGATAAAACATCTACTTTCATAAGTTCTAACATACCATTATTAGAAAATATTTTATATCCATTACTATTAATATCTAACTTTCCAGCTTGTAGATGAATACCAATTTACAGGTGTTGTATTATTTTCATAAATTATTTTTCCTGTACTATCAGTGACTACAATTTCTTTTTGTGTTGCTTCTGATATAACCTTATTATTTAAGTCAACATTAGCATTAATTATAAACCCGTTATTATAAACATAACTATCTTCAAGGTTTACTGCCTGTTCTTTTAATGAGCTATTTTTTGTTATATATAAATTCCCATTATCATTTTCTAACTTGTATTGTCCATAAGATGCTAATGAACCCTTTATATCTAACGGTATTGTTTTACCATCAAATTCCACAGCAATTTTATATGTTTCACCAACTTCAAGTTTTGAAAGATCATTGCTTGAAATTATCCCTTGATATCCTGAGTAATTATCCTTATTACTTGAATACCAATTTACAGGAGTAGTTCCTATACTTGTCACAATATCACCTTTTGAGTTTTCAATAACTAAAGTTTTAGATACATTTGCTGCAACAGGATTTTCTTTAACCATATTACCATTAATAACTAACTCCTTATTATTTGAATTATTTATCCAATAATTAGTCTCTACTATATTTTTAACCTGCTTTATATTACTATTTGTCTCTTTATTGGTAACTAATTCAAGATCAGCTCTAGTAATTTTATATAAGTATGTTTGATCTCTTAATGTATCATTTGCTCCATCTTCACTAATAGTAATTTGGGCTCCATTTTTAGGACTTATCTCTATATAATTACCATAATCAAAAGATATATCACTAAAAACATTATCTAAGTCATTTAATCCCATTGCATTAGCATTAAAATTAGCTGATGCTATAACCTTTTTATCTAAATTCAATAAACTTATTGTAGCTTTAGCGTCTCCAAACTCTCCCATGTATAAAGCTCTACCATCTACTGTAATAGTATTATTTGAATTAAAACCAATACTGCCTATTATTAATCCTGAATTATTGGCTATATTAATTTGTGCTACTTGTGTCTTAAATTTCAAACCAGAAATTGCAACTCGCAATTCATTATTTACACTTATCAACTCAGCTTGTGTTGCATTCTTATTATTAATTACTTTTGTCACTTCATTTATAGCATTTTTTAAAATTGCCACACTTTCAGGTGAATATAAATTACTATCTAAGTCTTCATTCGCTTCACTTATAACATTTTTCACCTGTGAAATTTCCTGTTCTATATAATGTGATGAATAACCTAATGATTTAATTGCACTTAAAATAGAAGTTTCACTTGTATTTACATTTTGTAATATATTTTTTGCATTTTGTATTTGAGAAGCTAATTTCAAAGCGTTTTCTGGATTGAAACTGGCTTCACTTATAGCATTTTGCAAAATAGTACTATAAAGATAATTAATTAAATTAGTCATTGGAATACTATAATTTCCAAATACAGATGTTATTTGACTTGCTAAGTTTTCATAATCATTTAATGTCAGTTTATTATTTGAATGATATAAATCTACAAGCTCTATCCAAGCACCCATATTTAAATTATCAATCTTAATAGCCTCTTTTACAGAGTTTAATTTATCTTGATAATTTGTTTGCCCCTTAGCTAAATACACATACATATTTGATTTTTGTAATGTTCCATTATCAGCAGCTTGATACAGTGGTGTATAACTCGCAATAGCATTATCATTTGGAGAAAGTATATCTGACCATCCACTAAGATCAGCATCATATGTTTTTGTCCACCCATCAACATCATTTCCAACTTGCCATATATTTGTTTGTGAGTCATAATAAATAAATGCATTATGACCTGTTTGTGGTGTTTGTACTGTTGGAACTCCAAATACTTGCTCACAAGCAGCTCCCATTCTTCATGTAGCTCCACATCCCCCCCATCATACCAAACGTCTTTAATTGTTGGATTTGGTCCATAAAAGTTATTCCCAAATACACTTGCACCTGTATGTGGATTTCTTAAATTATAGTTAATTGTATATGCTAAATCATTTATAAAGGCTGGTGTTAAAAGTCCATTGTGATTTTGAAGTATAATACTTCTCATTTCTTCAATTTGATCATTTGCAATATCTGTATTGACAATATAGCATAAATGACTTACATCATACTGATCAAATCCGGGCATCATTCCCCCCTGTGCATTAAGCCCCTCAAAAATATTATATCTTTGCACTGGACTCCCAACTGGTAATCCACTTGGGAATGATGCTATAGGTTGTCCATTTGTTAGCGAAATAGCTATAGCAAGTTTTAAATTAAACCCATTATGAGAACTTGTATAAGTATTCCAAATATTAGACCACACTTGAAGACACTGACCATATGTTGCTACTGGTTGTCCTTCTGGAATATTAGGACCTTCTGGATTTGAACCACTTAAAAAATCTTGTAAAGCTGTCGAATTATTTAAAACCCAATTTAAAAATTTTGCATTTTCAGAACTTTCATTATAAAAACTTTCTAAATTATTAGTACCAACCGTATTTATAAATTGATTTACTAAAACTTTATTATAATCAGCCTTATTATATTCTAATTCATTTGCATTAATACTACTAATATCTTTTTGTACATTATTTAGATAACTTGATATATCACTTGAATTCTTTATGTTTACATATAGAGTATTTTTCTTTTCTATAGCTAACTTATCTATATTACTTCCTATTAATGTATAATTATCTGAATTCGGTGTATTTATAGCTGTATATATTGGTATCATACTATTTCCAGCTTCTATTTCAATAGTATAAATCTCACCTTGTTTGATACTACTTAAATCTTTTGCTAATAAAGTTCCTGTAACTAAACTATTATTACCTATAGCATTTTCAGATGCTATAACTTTATTATTTGAATTAACTAATACAATTTTTTTACTTTCATTCAATAATACTTGACTATTTCCTGTAGCTAAATTGGCTGAAACTGCTAAATCCCCATTATTCCACTCTATTTTACTAGCCTGTAATTGCTTACCAAAATTGACTTTTTCAAGACCATTTTTTGTTATTTCAAAATATTCAGTGTTTCCACTTATATTACCTATAACATTACTTCCATTAACTGCTATTGGCTTATATGTTTTTGAATTATAAGAAAGTTCTATAATATCACCATAATTAAAAGGTTTTCCATTTAAATATGCTGATAACATATTAGTTGAACCACCATCAAAATCTTTTCCAAAAAGTTTTTCACCGTTTGCATTATATAAATTTAAAGTAAAATAATTTAAATTTCCAACACCAAAATTATCACTATAGTTATTTACTACAAATGTATTATTGTCTACATCAAAACCTATACTTGAGCAAATATTAGTTGCTTCCCAACTTGCGTTATTCTTATAAAAATTGATATAACTATTCTCCAAAGCAATTAAAGAATTTACGACAGGATTAATAATAGTTTGTATATATCCATCTGCTGATAAACTTATATTAGTTAAATTTGTAAATCCGTTTGCATCTTCAATTTTTAAAGCAAACTTACCATTTACATCTGCCTTCGTAGTAAATTGTTTACCATTTATTGTAGCTATTACATTTTCATTAGGTGATACAGTCCCATTAATAATTGTAGAAGTTGTATTTCCATTACCTAAAATATCCAAAGGTGCAACACTTATAAATTTATTTGTAATATTTACAAGTCCTTGATTAGTTATCTCAAAATATTCTACTTGTCCATTTGAATTCCCTATATTTTTTTGATTCTTGAATATATTGACTGAAATCAAATTGCTATCATATTTAATTTTTATAATATCTCCATTTGAGTATTTTATTCCATTTAATGTATTAGCAAAACTTTGTATTTCATTTTGATTTTTTGAAGTCACGCTCTTTATTGTAGATCAAGTTTTTCCATCTAATAGACTCATTGTAATTTTATTTCCATAAAATACTCCGGCATAAGTTTTGTCTTGAGGATAAACTGATCCTTTAATCGTATTAGTTATAGGTGAAAATGTATAACTAATAACAGGAAAACCTTCATTATTTACAAGTTGTATGCTATTACTTGCATCGAACTTTTTAGGATTATATCCTACAAGAATAGATTCATTATTCATATTATCAGCATATACTCTAATTTGTGATCCAATCGGAGCATTAGCTAATGATATTTCAGTTGAGAACTCACCACTCGTACCTACATTTATATTTTTTCTAAATTATTTCCATAGTATAATTTTAAATTAGTATTTGGAGTTGCTTTTCCTGAAACATCTACTGTATTATTTCCATTATATCTAGCAAACACATCAGTCAAGTTTTTATTTGAAACCGGTATTAAACCGTCTTTAGTTATTTCGAATGACTTAAATTGATTAATAAGATTTTCATAAATTTTCTGTGAGCCTGTATATATTTCTAATCCACCATCAGATAAATATATCTCCTGACTTTCATAAACATTTATAATATCTCCTAATTTAAAACTGGCTCCATTTAAATTATTTTTTGAATTAAATACATTAAAATTATCACTTGCAGAACTTGCTATAACTTTACCTGAAGTTCCATCAATTAATTGCACGCCTATTGAATTACCATTATTAATGACTGTCATAGTACTTGGATTAAATGATATAGTTTGGGCTATTCCACAAACACTACTAGGAACTTCTATTTTTGCATTATTAAGCCCCCAATTTGTAGGTGCTACAGGTGTTATATAATTAGTGATATAACCATCTACATTTAATTCTATTTGCGTTGTTCCCATAAATCCATTTGCATCTTCTAAAAGAATTGAATAAATTCCATCTGCATTTGACTTTGCTTCAAATGTTTTTCCATCAACAGTTACACTAACTTCTTGATTAGGAGCACCTTTACCACTTACTGATGCATTGGTTACTTTATTTCCTGTTATAATAGGCATTGTATCTACTGAAACTTCAGGAGTATATGCTTCTAATCCTTTATTTGTTATTTCAAAATATTGCATTTGACCATTTTGTGAAATAACTTTTCCGTTCTCTAATTTGGGATAGTTTGAATTTTCCTGAAATTGTATTCCAATTATATCACCATAGTTAAAAGATTTATTATTCAATAAGTCAGCTAAATTTTCACTACTTCCATCCATAATTTCATTAGTAGTTAAAGCTCCTCTTTTAGAATTATAATATGAAAACTTCATATAATTATTATTTCCATTTCCTAAATCTCCACTTTTTCTTGTAACATTCATTTTCATATTAGTTGTATTAAAAGCTAATTCTGCAGATGTGCCCCCCCACTATTAGAAAAATTAATATTTGAGTTAGCTAGATACTGATCTGCTTTTAAATTTTGTTGCTCTTTACTCTCACTACTATTATCATCTTTTACTGTAGTAC
>JBOFRC010000427.1:0-1661 GCA_051650825.1 Sarcina sp.
AATGGGTCAAATATTGGCTACTCTATGGCTAATTTATCACCAGAAGGAGTCAACTTGGTAGAAATAGAAACTTCAAATTCGACGACTCTTTGGCCCGATATTAGTCCATTTTGTCAAATATGGACTTGTGAATGACTGATATAATATCAGAAAGAGTCAATGAGTAGGTATAGAAGATCCATGACTGAAACATGTCCAGTGAGTAAAATATTTGCTAAGATATTTGAAGGAGTAAAAGGTTAGAAATAAAAAACTTCAAAATGGATGAATCTTCGGCTACATAGTAGTATTTTATTTAAAACATAGATTTCTGAATGGCAGTTGTACCAACAGAAGGAGTCAATGAGTAGGTATAGAAATTTAAAGATCCAAGAATGAAACATTTTCAATGGGTCAAATATTGGCTACTCTAAGGCTAATTTATCACCAAAAGGAGTCAAAAGGGTTGAACTAAAAAGTTCAAAATCGACGACTCTTGGGCCTGATATTAGTCCAATTGGTCAAATATGGATTTCTGAATGACCGGTGTAACATCAGAAAGAGTCAATGAGTAGGTATAGAAATTTCAAGATTCATGACTGAAACATGACCAATGGTTAAATATTTGCTACTCTATCGCTAATGAATCACAAGAAGGATACAATTGGGTAGGAACAGAAAGTTCAAGATCAAGGACTGAAATATGTTCAGTAGGTCAAAAATTAGCTGAACTATCACCAGAAGAAGTCAATAGGTAGAACTAAAAAGTTCAAAATAGATGACTCTTGGGCCATACATTAGTATTTTAGGTCAAATATGGACTCTGAATGGCTGATGTAACAACAGATAGAGTCAATGAGTGTGTATATAAATTTCAAGATTGATGACAGAAACAGGTTCAATGGAGAAAGAAAGAGAAAGTTCAAAATTGATGTCTCTTGGGCCCGATATAAGTCCATTCGGTCAAATATGGACTTCTGATTGGCTGATGTATCATCATTCGGATTCTATGAGTATGTATAAAAAGTTCAAGATCAAGGACTGAAACATGTTCAATGGGTCAAATATTGGCTACTCTAAGGCTAATTTATCACCAGAAGGAGTCAATGGGTAGAACTAAAAAGTTCAAAATCGACGACTCTTGGGCCTGATATTAGTCCATTTGGTCAAATATGGATTTCTAAATGACCGGTGAAACATCAGAAAGAGTCAATGAGTAGGTATAGAATTTTCAAGGGTCAATTGACCCGATATTAGTCCATTTGGTCAAATATGGATTTTTGAAACACTGACATAACATCAGAAAAAGTCAATGAGTAGGTATAGAAAGTTCAAGATGAAGGACTGAAATATATTCAGTAGGTCAAATATTGGCTGAACTATCACAAGGAGTCAATGGGTAAAACTAAAAAGTTCAAAATTGATGTCTCTTGGGCCATTTATTAGTATTTTAGATCAAATATGGACTCTGAATGGCTGATGTAACAACATACAGTCACTACGTATACTTTGAAATTTCAAGATCCATGACTGAAACATGTTTAATGGGTCAAATATTGGCTACTCTATGGCTAATTTATCACCAGAAGGAGTCAACTTGGTAGAAATAGAAACTTCAAATTCGACGACTCTTTGGCCCGATATTAGTCCATTTTGTCAAATATGGACTTGTGAATGACTGA
>JBOFRC010000428.1:0-2483 GCA_051650825.1 Sarcina sp.
TTCATCACTTATTTATATATTTCATTGTCAATTTATTAATATATTTATTTATTTCTCCATTTCATCAATATATTTACGACCCATCTAACATCGATAAACTTGCTACATGTCAGATAAGTTACGAACATTTGAATTCAAATTTGTTCACTTAAGATCCAGCGCAGTTTATCTGAAATGGCTAACCACATCTTTGACAAACTAAAGGGCTACAGCAACAACTTTGTCAGCGAACTAGATGTTTCCACTGTGTGTCGCTCTTGGATTTCCATTTAGCTGCCATCTCTTGAATCTGGCTGACAGAGACCATTAATCTGTTGCTGAAGCTGCAGTTACATCATGGACATTTGTCAGGTTCTGCTTCAAGTTTAGTTAAAGGACATAAGATAAGATAAAACATTAACCACTGAACTAAAATAAATCTAATTAAACATTTCTTTCATTAAAAAACTGTAAATACCGGCATGCCTAATGACGAGATGACTTAGGATTCTATGGTTGCTATAGGTTGCATATTTATATCGAATGGCCTCGTCTTCGTCACCATTTCACTCGTGAACTTGGAGAGAGACAGTCGCTCTGACAGGCTCAGTACTGGAAAGAGACAACTTGCTAGCTAGTGGCTACACAAACCACCAACCGCCAGCAGAACCCCAAAGGACCAGCAACTGACCTCAGTTCAGTTGTTTTACGACTTCGAAATGGAAAAGGTAAGAATATGAATCCTTTAAAGTCATTTCAAAGCCTTTTAAAGTTTTTTTTAAAAATTCGAAGCTTTCTTTGTTAGTAATTAGCTTGTTAGCTAACTTTAACATTAATGTTAGCTAGCTAGCTGGTGAGAGTCGAAAGTTCAAATTCATGAATTTAATGGAAATAACTATCAGATTTCAGTGTAAATGATTCAAATTGGCCAAAAAACAACAAAAATAAAATCTTTAAACCCTTTTAAAGTATTTACAAGCGCTTTTTATTAGTCGCATGTGTACCTTTTAGCTAAGTTAGAAAACCGGAATTTAGAATTTGGCTAAATAACAAACCTAGCTAAGACTTCACTATTCCTTAAATAACAGAAATTTTACAATGCCAGAAATAATCATGGAAGTTAATGAACTGAACAAAGGAAATTTTGTACTTTTGTAAACAAGGTTTGGGGCAAATAAAATACTGTATACTGCACAATCCTGCACAATACTGTAAGTCAACATCTTCAGTACTTATCAGTGCAGCGGGAAATGCAACTCATATTTCATTTTTATGAGCGAGGAGTTGAGACTGTTAATAGACTGAATAATCATATATTTATAGAATATTTGCTTTGTAGTGTCTGGTGAGGACCAAAGGTAGTTGTTAAGAGTAGAGCCTTTGAAAGGTTCAAAGTCCTGAAAGCATTTATATACATACTCTACTAAACAAAGATTTGAATACGTCATTTCCAGGTAAATTATATTTAATCTGAATTTCTGAAGAAGAGACAAATGCTCCAGATACTGTACAGATCATTTGTCTAGAGACCTGCTTTGTTTCAGAGTTTTAAAAGTTAAAAGGAGTCAATGTCGAGTGATATACCTTAAATCTATGAGGTCAAAATAATTAACAATCTTAAAATTTTATAATATAACAAAGGTTTGTAGAATATATTTTCCATTTTAATCTGATAGCAGATACTGTCTTAATTTTAAAAAATCCAAAAAGATCACTTTTTGTTCATTAAGAAAGGGTTTTAAATGAAATGAGTTAATTTGTCAGCAGCAACAAAAACAACATCAACAACAGAAAACAAAAGTTATAGAAAGTTGCTAATGACAGAAAACATGAATCGGAAAAAGCAGAGCTTAATGTTGACTTGGTTGTTGTCACAAAAATTAAGTAAATACTTTTTACCCGTAACAAGATGCCACATGTATACAGCACAGAGAATTTCCTTCTCTGAGGTTGTTTTAAGTGGTTCTGGGAAATCCCTATCTGAAGAATCAGACTAGACAAACTGAGGGAGTGTGGGTACACCACAAAAGTAACTTCTGGAAAGCTGTGAACATTACAAATGGATGATATCAGTTACTACTCTGTCCTATTTTGTAGATGCTTTCAGTTTGACGCCAGACATAGATTTATCTAACTAACTGCATCAGTCTGAAAGACATTTAATTGAACAAGGTTGACTTAATTCCTTCTGTTTACCCTCTCTCCATCTCTCTAACAGGACAAAAACAAGAGGAAGCGGGAGCAGGAGAGCAGCCCCGGAGCCCTTGAGGAGCCTGCAGACAAAAGATCCTGCAACAACGAGAGGAGCTCCAGCCCCCAGCCGTCCACCTCTGGCTCACAGGTGATCCCTGTCCAGCCAGAGAGGAGCTCCAGCCCCCAGCCGTCCACCTCTGGTTCACAGGTGATCCCTGTCCAGCCAGAGAGGAGCTCCAGCCCCCAGCCGTCCACCTCTGGCCCACAGCGTGGAGGACTACAGGCCCTTGTCCAGCAGCGGGTGAGTAGAC
>JBOFRC010000429.1:0-4164 GCA_051650825.1 Sarcina sp.
TATGTAAAAAAAGACCAAGAGAAAAAAACAATTATTTTTAGAGAAATTAAGGAAGGATATTTATATGTTAAAAAACATGTAGGAATAAAATTTGTAATTTTATTTTTTGGAGTTGTATCATTAAGTTTTGGTGCATTTAGAATTTTAATTCCTAATTATGTAGTTAATCATATGGGTGTTTCTGATAGTGGCTATGGAATATTTGTTGCAATATCAGGGGTTGGTTCAACAGTTGGAGCCTTAGCAGTACCAAAGTTATTAAAATGGTTTAAAGAATTAGAACTCATGGTTTTGGGAGTTATAGGGTATGGTGTTTTATATTTAATGTTTATATTTAGCAGATATATACCACTAGGTCTTTTATTATATTTTTTTATAGGTTTTTCAGGAGTTTTTATGAATGTTTGTTATGATATATACTTGCAAAAGTATGCTGACAAAGAATATATCGGAAGAGTTTTTAGTTTAGATATGACACTCACTAATATATCGACATTGATTCCTATGGTTATAATAACAACTTTGGGAGAACGTATAAATGAGAGTTTGGTTCTGATTTTTTTCATTATATTTATGATATTAGTAGGAAGTATAGGATTTATTATTCTTAAAAATTTGAGTATTTCTAAAAGTCTGGAAAAATAATATACATTTATTAAAATATTAAGCTAAATATTTTAATAAATGATAGAAAAATTAATAAAGATACTAAATTTTCTTTTTATAGTTTATGGAATAATAAAATTTGTTCGTCTTTGGAAAGATGATAATAAGATTTTACATATAATTATGTGTATTATAGACGTTTTATTTGGACTTATAATTCTATTTTCACCAATTGCTACTGCAGCAGAATTAATTTGGATATTAGGAATATGGGCTCTTATAAGAGGAATATACTATTTGATTTTTGTGCTTCAATCACACCAAGGTGGATTTAATTTCCAAACACTTTATAGCATATTAATAATAATTTGGGGACTTGTAATAATATTCTGTCCAATTGTTATATTAGCGCTTTTACCTGTAATGGTTTGTGTTTTAGGAATCTACTTTATTTTTGTAGCAATATGTGAAATCATTTTAGGCTTTAAACTTTTTAAATAGAGAATAACACAAGAATAACACCAAGAATAAATAATTCAAAATATTTATTCTTGGTGTTTTTTATAGAGTTTTATCAATAATTTTACAATATTTAATTTTTTATTAGCATATAAGTTGAATAATTATAAAATGATAGAGAAGATCTTTCTGAAATTAGAAAATATAAACATTAAAAAAGCATATTTTACACATAAAGATATGATATATTGATGTAAAATTTCTACATTATAAGGAGGGACATAATATATGAATAATGATTTTAATAAGCAAAACGTAAAAATAGATGATCTGATAGCTGTATGTTTTAGGAAAATGTTACCGTATTTAGTGGGTGCATTATTTGTTATTTTAATTATATTTTTTATATCTAGTGCAAGCTTAAACTTTTTTGGAATTAGTTTTAGGCAGTGGGTATTAAATTTAAACTTTATATTTTTTATAATATTTTTAATAAGTGGAACTATTTTGATTTTAAAACGAGTTTATAAAATTATTGAAAAACCAGTAATCAAAGTTTTAGTTACAATAATTATATTGTTAGGGTTAGGGGTAATAACATTATATAGTTTAGTGAATTTTATGTTTGATAGTAATAGTGAGTGTTTAGCGTATAGAAATGGAAAACTTGTTGTAGCATCAACTAATGGTTTTTTAAATACAGATGTTAAGTTTTATATTCCTATAGGTAATATGCTAATGAAAAAAAGTAATTTACAAAGCTTTTATTATAGTGGGGCATTTAATATTTATATGAATAATAACAATTTAGTTTTAAAAAATGGTCACTTAAATTTAAATAATAATATAAATGCAATAAGTTTTCTTAATCCATATGCTGCAAATCAAATTTTTGGTAGTTTAGAGTATATAGGAGATGATACATATAAATTCAAAAATAATATAACAATGAAATTTAATTCTCAAGAAACTGCACTTGAAACACTTGATACAACCTCAGATATATTTACATACGGAAATGTAAATATTATTGGAAATAATATTTATAATTTTGAGGCAGAATTGCTTGAGGAACTTAAAACTAATGGAGAAACTGCCTATTTTATAAATAATAAGGAAGCTTATAATATTGTAATTATAAATAAAAAATTTGATTATACAACTCGAAATCTCACAGTATATACAGATGAAAATCAAAAAATTGTTAAACTAGAAATGAAATTTCCGTTGAATTATTAGAGAGTATTATAAGTAAAATTAAAATGCAATTTTTTTTATTAATTTAATAAATTTTAGATTTATTTTTAGAAAAAATGATTACATTTCAAATAAAGATTCTTAAATGAATATTATTATCAATAGAAAATAGTATAAACTAAAAAAAATGTGCATTTTACAAGGAATCTAATAAGGAATAATATATAAACATATATAAGAGATTAATAGAATTTATATAAAGTTATATTTAAATGAAATTTTATCTTTATTTAAATAATAGCTTTCTGTCAATTAAAGTTAATGTTTATTTATTTTTAGAGCATAAAAAAATAGGAGTATTAGAAATATTAACTATTTGACAAATTTTGAGATATTCGTAAAATAAGGAGATGTTAATATGAAAAAAGAAATTACACTTTCTAATTTAGAAAGATTTGAAAAAGATTTTGAACAATTACAAAATTCAAGAGTAATAATGAGGGCTGTATCAACTAATGGGATTAATAATGCTTGTGAAGATATTACTGTTATTGGAGAAAAGTTAAATAGAAGTTTTTCTCTTGAATTGAAAACAGGAAATGTGTCATATCAACAAAAGAGTGGGAGATGTTGGTTATTTGCAGCTTTAAATACTTTGAGACATGACTTTTCAAATAAATATAATTTAAAAGAATTTGAGTTTTCACAAAATTATTTATCTTTTTATGATAGATTAGAAAAAGCTAATGCTTATTATAATAATATAGTAAAAACAGCAGATACACCAGCAGATGATAGACTAGTTTCTTGGCTTCTAAAAGATGGAGATCAAGATGGCGGACAGTGGAATAATGCAGTTGCACTTATAGAAAAATATGGAGTAGTTCCTGCTTATGCAATGAATGAAACTGTGGTAAGTAATGAAACTAAAGAATTTTCACAAATTTTAGGAACAAAACTTAGAAAAGATGGAATAAAACTTCGTAGAATGGTTGAAAACAAAGTTTTACAGTCAGAAATTGACAACACTATAGATGTAATGTTATCAGAAGTTTACAGAATGTGTGTTTATAGTTTTGGGAAACCACCAGTGAATTTTGATTTTGAATATACAGATAAAGATGATAAGTTCCATAGAGAATTAAATATAACACCAGTGGAATTTTATAATAAATATGTAGGTAGAAACTTAAGTGATTACATTATTATTATTAACTCACCAGAAAAAGAAATGGACAAGCTGTATTGTTTACCAGTGGAAGATAATGTTATTGGTGGAAGTGAAATTAGATATCTTAATGTAGATCTTGCTGAGTTTAAAAAGCTTACACTTAAACAGTTAAAAGATGGAGAAGTCACATGGTTTGGTGCTGATGTACTTCAGGGAATGTCAAGAGATAGAGGAATTCTTGCAACAGAGCTCTATAATTATAATGAGTTGTTTGGTATAGATTTTAATATGTCAAAAGCTGATAGACTTGAATATAAAGAAGCAGTGACAGCGCATGCTATGACACTTACAGGAGTAAACCTTGTAGATGAAAAACCTAATAGATGGAAAGTTGAAAATACTTGGAGTGACAAAATCGGAGATAAAGGTTACTTTGTAATGAGTGATCAATGGTTTGATGATTATGTATATCATATAGTATTAAATAAAAAACATTTAAATGATGAACAAAGAAAAATATTAGAACAAGAACCAGTAGTGCTTTATCCATGGGATTCAATGGCATAAAACTATAAGTAGGTTGCATCATAAGGAAAGTTAATTTTCTTTATGATGCAATTTTTTTATGAAATAAGTATTTTCATAATTTTGTTTGATAGAATAATTTAGAAAAAACTAGTATAATAAGTAGCATGAAATAAATATGAAACTTATATAGTTGAACCATTATT
>JBOFRC010000430.1:0-16775 GCA_051650825.1 Sarcina sp.
AAAAAAGCATTGAATATGCATTTTAAAGTGTGTTAAAATATTGTCAAAGGCTAAGAGGTAAAAATACAGATACTTAGATAAGGATTAATTGATAATTTTCAGTAAGTTATCATTAATGGAAATTTGAGAAAGGGAATCATAAAATATTTATGATTTATATGGTGATATTATGAAAGTAACAAACGTTGATGAATTACACGTAAGACTTGCAGCTGTAAGAGCAGCACAGAAAGAGTACGCTAAATTCAGCCAAGAAAAAGTAAATGAAATATTCAGAGCAGCAGCAATGGCAGCAAACAATGCTAGAATAGAACTTGCTAAAATGGCAGTTGCAGAATCAGGTATGGGAATAGTTGAAGATAAGGTTGTTAAAAACCACTTTGCATCAGAATATATTTATAACAAATATAAAGATGAAAAAACTTGTGGAGTTATAGAAAAAGACGAATCATTCGGAATTACAAAAATTGCAGAACCAATAGGAGTAGTTGCAGCGATCGTTCCTACAACAAACCCAACATCAACAGCTATCTTTAAAGCTTTAATATCATTAAAGACAAGAAATGCAGTATTTTTCTCACCACACCCAAGAGCTAAAAATTCTACAATAGCAGCAGCTAAAGTAGTATTAGATGCAGCAGTTAAAGCTGGGGCTCCTAAGGATATTATAGGGTGGATAGATGAGCCATCAGTTGAAATGTCACAAATATTAATGTCAGAAGCAGACATAACACTTGCTACAGGTGGACCAGGAATGGTTAAAGCTGCTTATTCATCAGGTAAACCAGCTATAGGAGTTGGAGCAGGTAATACACCAGCTATCATAGATGAAACAGCACATATTAAAATGGCAGTAAGCTCAATCTTATTATCAAAAACATTCGATAATGGTGTTATCTGTGCTTCAGAGCAAACAGTATTAGTAGTTGATTCAGTATATGATGAAGTTAGAAAAGAGTTTGCAGAAAGAGGAGCTTACTTCTTAAAAGCGGATGAAATTGATAAAGTTAGAAAAACAATAATAATAAACGGAGCATTAAATGCTAAAATAGTTGGTCAATCAGCTTATAAAATAGCTAAACTTGCAGGAGTTAAAGTTCCTGTTGATGCTAAAGTATTAATAGGTGAAGTTGAATCAGTAGAACTTGAAGAAGAATTCTCACATGAAAAATTATCACCAGTACTTGGTATGTACAGACCTAAAAACTTCGAAGAAGCTTTAGTTAAAGCTGAAAGATTAGTAGAACTTGGTGGATTCGGACATACATCAGTTTTATATACAGATACTAAAAAATCACAAGATAGAATCAAAGCATTCGGTGCTACAATGAAAACAGGAAGAACAATAATCAACATGCCATCAACTCAAGGTGCTATAGGAGATTTATATAACTTTAAGTTAGCTCCATCATTAACACTTGGATGTGGATCATGGGGAGGAAACTCAGTTTCAGAAAACGTTGGTCCAAAACACCTTATAAATGTTAAGAGTGTTGCTGAAAGGAGAGAAAACATGCTTTGGTATAGAGTTCCAGAAAAAATTTACTTCAAACCAGGTTCATTAGGAGTTGCCTTAAGAGAATTAGGTGAATTAAATAAGAAAAAAGTATTCGTAGTAACAGATAGAGTACTTGCTGACTTAGGATATGTAGATCATATAACAAATGTATTAGAAGATTTAAACATTGACTTTAGAATATTCAGTGATGTTACACCAGATCCAACACTTGCTTGTGCTAGAAAAGGTGCAGAACTTATGAAAGGGTTCCAACCAGATACAATTATAGCTCTTGGTGGTGGATCACCAATGGATGCTGCTAAAATCATGTGGGTATTATATGAGCACCCAGAAGTTCACTTCGAAGATTTAGCAATGAGATTTATGGATATCAGAAAAAGAGTTTATAAATTCCCAACAATGGGTGAAAAAGCTATGATGATAGCTGTACCAACATCAGCTGGTACAGGTTCAGAAGTAACACCATTCGCTGTTATAACAGATGAAGAAACAGGAATGAAATACCCATTAGCAGATTATGAGTTAACACCAGATATGGCTATCATAGATTCAGAACTTATGATGAATATGCCAAGAGGATTAACAGCTGCTTCAGGAATAGATGCTTTAACACACGCATTAGAGGCTTATGTTTCAGTTCTTGCATCAGAATTTACTAACGGTCAAGCATTAGAAGCTATTAGATTAATATTTAAATACTTACCAGATGCTTACAACAATGGTCAACAAGATGCAAAAGCAAGAGAAAAAATGGCACATGCATCAGCAATGGCTGGTATGGCATTTGCAAATGCTTTCCTTGGAGTATGTCACTCAATGGCACACAAATTAGGAGCACAACATCATGTGGCACACGGAGTTGCTAACGCATTATTAATTAACCAAGTTATTAAATTCAATGCTGTTGATAACCCAAGAAAACAAGCTGCATTCCCTCAATACAAATATCCAAATGCTAAGTGGAGATATGCTAGAATAGCTGATTACTTAGGACTTGGTGGAAAAACTGAGGATCAAAAAGTTGCTAACTTAATGGATGCTATCGATGAGTTAAAAGCTAAAGTTGGAATTCCTAAGAGCATAGCTGAGTGTGGAATATCAAAAGAAGATTTCTATGCTACACTTGATAAAATGAGTGAAGAAGCTTTCGATGACCAATGTACAGGAGCTAACCCAAGATACCCATTAATAAGTGAAATCAAACAAATGTACATCAATGTATATGAAGGTAAAGTAGATACAATCTAATTTTATAAATAGTAAGAGGTTCATGCTGTGTATATAGCATGAACCTTTTTTTCTTTATTAGATTCGTGTGGTAAAATGTAAAATGAATTTACTAAAGATGAGAGGATAGGGATATGTACAATATTTTTATTGAAGATAATAAGAGTACAAGAAAATTTTTGAAAAAATATAGTAAGTATGTTTCAAAAATTGAAGAAAATATTAAAGAGGTATTGCCAAGTCTAATAGTTGAAAAACCTTATAAAATTAAGACTGCTTATGGATATAAATATAATGGGGAAGTTATTTTTGAATATAAAATTAAACTTGATAAATATTTAGATTGTAGAGCGGCGTATACCAAAAATGAGAAAGAGTTAAAAGTATTTTTTATTTCGAATATTACAATCAAAAAAGAGTTTGTAAAATTGTTAGAAAAAGTTGACGGTGTAGGATTATAAAAATTTTATTGTTAAGCTTAGAAAGGAGAATTTGAATGATAGAGATAAGTAATTTTATTGATGCAACACTTATTAAATTAAAGCATATAGAAGTTGGAGAATCTGTTTGTATTAGCACATATAAAAAAGATAGACATTTAGTGGTTTTTAAAGTTGATGAGAATAAATTTGTTCTAAGAGAACAAGGTTACGAGAAAAAGATTTTTCATGACTTAGATAAAAGAGGGGTTAAAAAACTTTTAAAAACTCTTGGAAAAATAGAGTTTCCGAGGAGTAATATGGTCCACTTAAGTGTTATAAAAAAATAGTTGTAATTAACAAAAAAAGGGTTTATAATACATTGTAATAGAACAATGTTTCGTCATGTGATGAAATAGAGAGTTTAAATATAAGATTTAGGAGAGGTTATTATGAATACATTTGATGCTAATGGGATAGGGCATTGTTGTGGCGGAAGCTATGAAGATCTTAATATAAACGGAATTGTGAAAATTGAAGATGATATAATAGCTCAAAATATGAGTTGTAATGGAATAGCAAGAGTGAAAGGGATAGTAAAAGTAACAGATTTGAATATTGATGGTGTTCTTAAACAATTTGGAGATTTAGATGTAGAAAATCTAAATGTAAATGGACGCGTAACTACAACTGGGAATATTAAAATTAATAATTTGCGTGGCTGTGGAGAATTGAAAAGTTCATCTAGTATAGTTACTGATATTGTTAATTTTAGAGGAAGTTTAAGTAGTTGTGGAGATTTTACAGCTTCTGAGTTTAACGTTAGAGGATGTGTAAGAAATATAGAAGGGCTTTTAAATTCAGAGATTATTGATATTACTTTTGAGTATGGTGGATATATAAATGAGATTGGAGGTAGTGTTGTTAAAATTACTAAAAACAGAAATAATAAATTTTTTTCTAAATTAAAACCAAAAATTTTAAAAGTAAATTCTATTGATGCTGATGACATTAGCTTGGAGTTTTCTAAAGTTGGAACAATTAATGGGCACAATATTGTAGTTGGAGATGGCTGTATAATTGATAAGATTGAGTATACAGGCCGTTTAGAAATATCTCCTAATAGTAAGGTTACAAGTTTAATAAATAGGACTAAAGAAAAAGAAATAATAAACTTAAAAAAAGAGGGGGAATAAATATATGGGGAAAATAAGAAATTTAAAAGTTATAGGTGAAATGCTTATAGGAGAAGGGACTTATGATAATATATCAATAGTTGGTGAGGCTAAGACAACAGGAGAAGTTAATGGGAAAAGATTAAAGGTTGTTGGTGAATTAGACTCAGAATATTTTATGAATTTAGAGAGTGCTAATATTGTTGGGGAATGGAGAGTTTTAGGGACAAAAGTTAGTGGAGCAGTAACTGTTTTAGGTGAAGTTTTAGTTGGCGGAATGTTTGAGGTTGATGAAATAAAAATAACAGGAGAAGTTAGTGTTAAGAAAACTCTAAAAGGTAGAAATTTAAAAGTAGTTGGACAGTTGACCATAGATGAGGATTGTGAGTTTGACACAATTAAATCTGTTGGTATGCTTAATATAAATAGACTTATGAGTGCTGATGATATAGAAATATGTTTAAAAGCAGATTGTAGTATTAAAGAAATTGGTGGAGAGATTATTAAGGTTACAAGAAATGGGCAAAAAGGATTTTCTTTATTTAATAGTGTTTATGGAAAGGAACATTATTTAGAGTGTGATGTCATAGAAGGTGAAGATATAATTTTAGAGAATACGATTTGTAAAGTTGTAAGAGGACGAAATATTGAGATTAGAGAAGGCTGTAAAATAGGTCTGATAGAAGCAACAGAGAATCTCAATATTGATAAGACAAGTGAGGTTGGAGAAACTATATGGAAGAAAAATTAATATCGAAAAAAGAATTATTAGATTTAACAGGGATATCTTATGGACAATTATATAGATGGAAAAGAAAAAATATAATACCAGAGGATTGGTTTATTAAAAAGAGTGTTAGTACAGGACAAGAAACATTTCTTCCTTATGATAAAGTTTTAGAGAGAATAAAACTTATTTTAGAGGCGAAAGATACAAAATCGTTAGATGAGCTTGCAATGATGTTTTCTAGTGAAATAAAAGTTCAAAATATAAGAAAAGAGTATCTAATTAATAAAAATATTTTTTCTAAAGTAGTTGTGGATAAGTTCGAGGAAATATTATCAACAGGTAATTTATATTCAGGAAAGGAATTGCTTTTGTTAGAGATATTTAATGAATTTATGGTAGAGGGAAGCCTTGGTATTACGGAGGTTAAGAATATTATTTTATCAATAGAAGAGGGATACGATAAAATAAATGAAGGGACTTATATTGTTATAAAAAGAAAGCTTGGAGTAGTGTTTTATTATCTTAGCACTAATGAAAATGATATTTTTAAAGATGAGCTTGCTAAAGTCTTGTTTAAGCTGAGCTTTGATAGGCTTAAGCAAAAAATTAATACTTTTTAAGTTTTGATTATAAGATTTTAGAAAGTATATTTTTGAATGTATGTAATTTTAATAGAAGTTTGATTTTCTAAGGGAAATAAGTATTTTTATTTAGCATCTGTCAAATAATCGAAATCTTGTTGTGATATAATTCTTATAAAGAACTGATAACAGAAATCACTAAAAGAATTTTGGAATTAAAGGAGAAAAACTTAAATGATAAATACAATTTTTAAAGAAAATAGAAAAAAACTAGCTAAGGAAATGAAAGATAATTCAATTCTTGTACTTTTTGCAGGAGAGGCTAAGTATAAGTCAGCTGATGAAGTTTATCCATTTACACCAAATAGAAACTTTTATTATATGACAGGAATAGATGAAGAAAAAGATATATTACTTATAAAGAAAGTGAACGGAGAGGTTTCAGAGACTTTATTTATAAGTGAAATAGATGAAGTTATGGCTAAATGGGTTGGAGCTACTTTCACAAAAGAAGAAGCTAAAGAGAAGTCTGGAATAGAGAATATTGCTTATCTTAGTTCATTTGAAGGTATGATAAATATGCTATTTACTCAAGGAGAAGTAAAAAAACTTTACCTTGATTTAGAGAGAAGAGCATTTGATGAAGTAGAAAGAACTGGCGGAGCATTTGCTAGTAAGGTAGCTACTAGATATCCTTATATAAAAATTAAAGATGCTTTCAATATCATTGCTGAATTTAGATTAAGAAAGAATGAAGCAGAAATAGAAGAGATGAGAAAAGCTATAGAAGTTACAGTTGGTGGAATATACGAGCTAATGAAAAATGCAAAAGCAGGAATGAAGGAGTATGAATTAGAAGCATATTTTGATTTCTATGTAAAACAACATGGTGCAAATGATTTTGCTTTTAAAACTATTGCAGCAGCAGGAAAAAATGCATCAGTTCTTCATTATCATGAAAATAATTCAGAAATGAAGGATGGAGATTTAATTTTATTTGATTTAGGTGCACAAATGAACTATTATAACGGAGATATTAGTAGAACATTCCCTGTTAATGGTAAGTTTACACAAAGACAAAAGGAATTATATGAAGCTGTTCTTTCAGTAAATGAAGCTGTTATTGATATGATGAAGCCAGGTGTTTGTATGACTGATGTTAATAATTTTGCTAATGATATGATTGCTAAGAAATGCATAGATCTTGGTTTAATAGAGAAAAAAGAAGATTATAGAAAATACTACTTCCATTCAATAGGTCATAGTTTAGGGCTTGATACTCATGATGTTGGGCCAAGAGGTGTAAAACTTAAGGAAGGTATGGTTTGGACTGTTGAACCAGGCCTTTATATTCCAGAAGAAAATGTAGGGATAAGAATAGAAGATGATATTCTTATAACTAAAGACGGAAATGAAGTTTTAACTAAAGCTATTATTAAATCTGTTAAAGAAATAGAAGAGTTTATGAGTAAATAAATGAAGATAAAATATTAACAATGTTAAAAAAACAAGAATAAAAGCCGTTTAGCATTGATAAATAGCCGTAAATAAGGTATAAATATAAATGAAAAGTGAATAATAGTTTGGAGAGGTAGAGGCGCGATTATTAAGAGTATCTAAGGTTAGTAGAAGTACATTGAAGCTTAGAAAAAGGAATAGTTGCCGAAGATATATAGGAATACTAAAACTTATATATCTGGGCTTGTATATAATATATGCAAGACTGTCACAGTATTGTGGAGTGCTATCATCTAAGGATTTTTACTATGAGTTAGTTTTTTATTACGTTACGGTTACAAGTTACAGGTCCTAGGTGTTTGCCTAGGACTTTTTTTATTATTTTTAGTAAAGATACCTCTTTAAATTTTTTATTACACATAAAATTTAAGGGGGTTTTTATTTTGAAAAGAAAAATTAGTGTTTTTTCAATGATGTTATTTTTCTGTACATGTATAGTGTCTACATTAGCATTTGCAACTGAAAATGTTGCAGGAGTTAATGCAGATAAATTTGGATTAGCAACTATAATTCCGCCACTTGTTGCTATAGTTTTAGCTTTTATAACTAAAAACATAGTAATTTCATTATTTGCGGGGACGCTTATAGGGTGTGTGATGTTATTTATAACAGATCATAATGTATTTTTAGCAATTATTTTTGGATTTATGGACTTAGTAGAGAGATTGTTATCATCTCTTGCTGATAAGTGGAATGCGGGAATTGTGCTTCAAGTTTTAGTTATAGGAGGAATTATTCATTTAGTAGCTAAAATGGGGGGCGCAAGAGCTATAGCAGAAGCTCTTGCGAAAAAAGCAAAAACAGTTAAAAGTGTTCAAATAACTACATTTTTGTTAGGTCTTGCAGTATTTTTTGATGATTATGCAAATTCATTAATAGTAGGACCAATAGTTAGACCAGTAGCAGATAAGCTTAAAATATCAAGAGAAAAATTAGCTTTTATAATAGATGCAACAGCAGCTCCAATAGCAGGTCTTGCTATTATATCAACTTGGATAGGGTTAGAAGTGGGGTTAATAGGAGATGCTTTTAACAGTATAGGTCAATCAGTTGATGCTTTTGGAGTATTTTTACAAACGATACCTTTTAGATTTTATAATATTTTAATCCTTGCATTTGTTATTATTTCAGCTATTACACTTAGAGAATTTGGACCTATGTATAAAGCTGAGATGAGAGCTAGAAAGGGAGAATCTATTAAGAAAAAAAGAAAAAGTTCTCTTACAGAGGAAGAGATTGAAGAAGTAATGCAAGATTTAGAGCCGAAAAAAGGTGTTAAGCTTTGTGTATGGAATGCGATAGTACCAATAGGTTCACTTATAATATTTTCACTTATAGCTTTTTATTATAGTGGGTATTCTTCTATAATGGCAGGGGATAATATTGCTGTTCAAGAGGTTTTAAGATCAGCACCTTTTAGTTTTACAGCAATACAAGAGACTTTTTCAGCATCAGATGCATCTATTGCATTGTTCCAGTCAGCTTTAATATCATCTGTTATAACAATTATTATGGCAGTATTTAGAAAGATATTTACGCTTGGTGAAGCAATAGACACTTGGGTAGAAGGTGTTAAAAGTTTAATAATTACAGGGGTTATTTTACTTCTTGCTTGGAGTTTAAGTTCAGTTTTAAAAGAGCTTGGTACAGCAGCATTCTTGGTTGAGTTTTTATCAGGAAAAGTACCAGCTTTTATATTACCATCAATAATATTTATTCTTGGTTCTATAATTGCTTTTTCAACTGGAACAGCATATGGGACAATGGGGATATTAATGCCTCTTGCTATTCCACTTGCAAATACAATTTCAGGCGGAGATATGAATCTTATAATTATTGCTACATCAGCAGTATTAACAGGTGCTATATTTGGGGACCATTGTTCACCAATATCTGATACGACCATTTTATCCTCAACAGGGGCTAGTTGCGATCATATAGATCATGTTAGGACTCAATTATGGTATGCGATAACAGTAGCAGCAGTTACTGTAGTGTTTGGATATATTCCGGCAGGTTTAGGGCTTAATGTTTGGATATGTCTTGGAATGGGAATAGTAGTTATATTTGCTATTTTAATGTTTCTTGGTAAGCGAGTGCCTGATGTTATAGATTTAGAAAAAGAAGAAGAAGTATTAGTTAAATAAGTTAGGAATATTAGGTGATTGAACTAAATAATAATTTAAAAAGTAGACTTGTTGTAATGGGTCTACTTTTTAATAGTTTTGAGGCTAATATTTAAATTCAATATATTTTTTTATATGTTTAGATACTAGCAATTAGTGATAGAATATTATTAATAGGCATCAAAATAATAAGGAGTGAGTATCTATGGAAGGAAAATTATTTGAAGAAATTGATAGACATTTATTAGAAGATAAAAAGCCGTCAGAGTATTTAAAAAGCATACTTTATAAAATAAAGAAAAGTAATTTTAGTGTGATAACAGACCTTGAAGAAATAGAACAAAATCCAACACATCATCCAGAGGGTAATGTTCTAAATCATACTTTGTTAGTAGTTGATGCAGCAGCTATTGTTAGAGAATATGCAAAAGATAAAAGAGCATTGATGTGGGCAGCTTTATTTCATGATTTAGGAAAAAAGCAAGCAACTAAATTAAGAAAGGGTAAGCTTGTAGCATATGACCATGACAATATCGGGTATAAAGAAACAAATAAACTTTTTGATAAAATAGAGTTTTTAAATGATAATTTTAAGAATGCTGTAGCTAATATTGTTAAATATCACATGCACCATTTGTATGTATCAAAGGAGTTGCCTTTTGGTAATGCTGAAAAAATGATATTAGATGTTGAAATGCATGATATGGCTCTCATGTTTTTTGCAGATAAGCTTGGGAGAGGAGATTTTTCAAAAAGCGAAGTACAAAGAGTAGCAGAAGAAGTCATTGATATACTAGATAAGCTAGAAGCTGATTATAAAATAGATTTAAAAGATGCTAGAGAAGACTTATTAAAAGTGTACAATACGTATTAATAGAAAATATAATATTTAATTATTAGTAGTAGGAACTTATTTATTACCTTAGAAATATTATGTAATAGAAGAGGTGATAAATAGTGAACAATTTAGGAATCCAAAATAGAAGGTGTAGAGGACAAATACCACCAACTAATTTGGTACAAAAAAATTTAAATGATTGCTTTGAGAGAGATCCATTTACTCAAAGTTACGCTTCATTTACACACAGCTGTGGAATGACAACAGAACCTAATGAAGCATTTATATTTAATCAAGCAGGTCCAACAACAAATGATATAAAACTTGCATCACCTAATACTATAGGTGTGTCTTATGCTGGAACTTACTATGTAAGCTATAGAGTTGGCTCAGTTGTGGAAGGTAGTATGCAAGCTGGTAAAATATCTAATAATAGAGTTAGTTTATATGTCAATTGTGTACAACAACCTAACAGCCAATCTGGTTTTTTATTAGAAAGAGGGACTGTTAATATATGTCATATGATTAATGGGGATGCTATTATAAATATCCCAAGAGGCGGTCTCTTAAGTCTAGTTAATGATAGTAATTGTGGTGATGGAGAAGCTATAATTACTTGTAATGAAGTTGGGAATCCAGTTTATATAAGCATTCATAGGATTGCATAAGACAGCCATGCAAAAAAGATGAGTTTTAACATAAAACTCATCTTTTTTGTATTAGGCAGATTCTTTTTTCTTAGGAGGAAATACATATGCATTTATAAGTACTGCTATTATTATTCCTATGAAAGTTTCTACAATTCTACTTAATGTATAGATATAGTTTGAGTAGTTTCTATCTAAAAGTAGATTGGCAAGTAAAACAATACAAGCTATAGAAACAGAACCTGGTTTCTTTAATAATGTGCATATATATATGACAACAATGATAAAAACAAATATTAGAAGTGCCTTTAACCAAAAGACATTATATTTAGATAAAATAATTGTAGCTAAAGTTCCAAATAATCCACCTATTATGGTACCTATCATTCTATTTTTACCCATTTTTATTGAGTTTTCATATGAATCAGACATACATATTACAGCTGCTATACAGGCATAAAATGGTGATTCAAAGTGTAGTAATTTTAAAACTAATATAGATAGTAAAATAGCTAGTGCTGTTTTTAAATTTCTAGCACCTACTTTAGGTAATTTACCAATATTCATAGTATAATCCTTTCTATAGCATAAACATAAATTTAATTTTTAAGTTCAAATTTTACTTTCATTATATCATAATATATATGGGAGACTGTGCTATTTATTCATTTAAAAATTATAAGAATTTTGTTAGATTTTAAAATCTATTTATATGGTAGAATAGTCTAGATGTTAGGGGGAGATAGGATGATAGACAATGAATTAGAGACAGAGGAAAATTCTTTATATAAGGAAATTGAAAATAGTGCTAAAAAGTCATTTGAAGAATATTATTATGGATTCTTTTTTCTTAGTGTATTTGTAGTAGGGGCTTTTGTTTTATATATTTCAACTGGTGTTTCAAGAGGGATATTCATACTTATAGATCTTTTTTTGATTTATAAAATGTTAAAAAATCTTTGGGAGTTGCATAAAAATAAAAGAAGAGATCATTTAGCTTTAAGATATCAATTTAAATTTTTAAATAGATTATATTTTTTTAGTTCTATTGCTCTATGTGAGGCAATAACAAGACATTATTTAGAACTTAATATAACTATTTTAGATTATCTAAAAGTTATGGCTGTAGTATATGCTTTAGGGTTTGCAGCTTATAATGGTATGAAATATTATATGAAGAAAGTTTATTTAAAGACTTTAGAAACAGGAAGTTATCAAAAGATTGTAGCATGGAAAAGCTTAAAACATAAAGGATTTGTTATCCTATCATTTTTTATGGTTATAATATTAGTTGTTCCTAATGTGATGAATTTGTTAAAGAGTGAAGTTTATTTAGTTTTGATGACTATAGTTTATGTATTACTTTTACTTGTTAATTTAGAGATAAAATGCGATTTAGAGATAGAAGAAAAACTTTTGTTTAAAGAAGGATATTTTAACTTTAGTAATGTGAAATGTAATTTTAGTAGTAATGAAAAAGAAGATATAGAAATAGACTTTGATGATGAGGAAAAAGACGAAGATTTAGATAGATTTGTAGAAGAGATAAAAGCAGAGGAAGAACAAAAATTAAAATATGAGGCTAAGAACATAGATACTAAAAATGAAATTAAAGTAGATAAAGCTGTAGAAGACTTTTTCTTAGGAGATATGATAGAGGAAAAACCTATAGATAATGATTAAATCTAAATGGAGATTATTATAATTTTCGTTGACAATAAATGAAAAAAAATCATATAATCAATTATATGAGTATATGCGATGAAAAGAAGAGTAATTTAAAAATATATGCAAAAGAGAGCTGGGGAAGCTGAAAACCAGAGATATGTTTTTTTATGAAGATGGTCTTAGAGCATGCTTTCTGAGGAGTTTCTTTTAGGAAAGTACGGTTAGCAACCGTTATATTGCAAAGTGGTTTTGTTAAAGTTTTAGTAAACAAGACCTACTTATTGAGGAAGTCTTAGCGATAAGGCTTTGAATATAGAGTGGTAACGCGTAGTAATAACGCCTCTATGGATTTTTCCATAGAGGCTTTTTTATATTATATTTTAGGAGGACGTAAAGAAGATGAGTAAAAAGTTTTATATTACAACACCGATTTATTATCCATCAGCTAAGTTACATATAGGGAATACTTATACAACAGTAGCTGCTGATGCATTAGCTAGATTTAAAAGATTAACAGGACATGAAGTAATGTTTTTAACAGGTTCAGATGAACATGGACAAAAAATTCAAAGAAAAGCAGAAGAAAAAGGTGTAACACCAAAAGAATATGTTGATGAAATTGTTGCAGGTATTAAAGATCTTTGGACAATGATGGACATTAACTATGATAAATTCATAAGAACAACTGATGATTATCATATGAAAACAGTTCAAAAAATATTTACTAAGCTTTATGAGCAAGGGGATATATATAAGTCATCATATGAAGGGCTTTACTGTACACCTTGTGAATCATTTTGGACAGAGGGGCAACTTGTAGATGGAAACTGCCCAGATTGTGGAAGACCAGTTGAAACTGCAAAAGAAGAAGCTTACTTCTTTAAAATGAGTAAATATGCTGATAGACTTATCAAACATATAGAAGATAATCCTCATTTTATACAACCAGAATCAAGAAAAAATGAAATGCTTAATAACTTCTTAAGACCAGGTCTTCAAGATTTATGTGTTTCTAGAACTAGTTTTAACTGGGGAATTCCTGTAGAGTTTGATCCAGATCATGTAACATATGTATGGATAGATGCTTTATCAAACTATATAACAGCATTAGGATATGGGCAAGAAGATGATTCTTTATTCAAGAAGTTCTGGCCTGCTGATGTGCATTTAATAGGTAAAGATATATTAAGATTCCATACAATATACTGGCCAATAATGCTTATGGCATTAGGTGAAGAGTTACCTGAGCAAGTATTTGGTCATGGATGGTTACTTGTTGATGGTGGAAAAATGTCTAAGTCAAAAGGTAATGTAGTAGATCCTGTGGTTTTAATAAATGAATTTGGAGTAGATCCTGTAAGATATTATTTACTAAGAGAAATTCCATTTGGTTCAGATGGTTTATTTAATAATGAAACATTCATTAAGAAAACAAATTCAGACCTTGCAAATGATCTTGGAAACTTATTATCAAGAACTATAGCTATGGTATGTAAGTATTTTGATGGAGTAATTCCAGCACCAACTGCTAAAGAGCCTATAGATGATGAGTTATCAAATCTTGCAATAGCAACAACTAAAAAAGTTGAAGAGTGTATGAATACTTATAAAATTCCAGAGGCACTTGCATCAATATGGGAACTTATAGGAAGAGCTAATAAGTATATAGATGAAACAATGCCTTGGATTCTTGCTAAAGATGAAGAGAAAAAAGAAAGACTAGGAACTGTTATGTATAATTTAATGGAAGCATTAAGATTTACATCAGTTTTAGTATCATCATTCTTACCTTCAACAAGCATTAAGATAAATGAGCAAATAAACACTGATGTTACAACATGGGAAAGCTTAGTAAGTTTTGATGGAACTAAAGCGGGAACTGTTGTAAAGAAAGGTGAGGTTATCTTCCCAAGAATAGATGTTGAAGCTAAGCTTGCTGAACTTGAGGAATTAAGACTTAAGACTATAGCAGAAGCTAAAGCTGCTACTAATGAAGAATTAAGTATAAATCCAATAAAAGAAGAAATTACAATAGATGATTTTAATAAAATGGATTTAAGAGTTGTTAAGGTTCTTGAATGTGAGCCTGTTAAAAAGGCTAAAAAGTTATTAAAGTTAAAAGTTGATTTAGGTGGAGAGGAAAGACAAGTAATATCAGGAATAGCAGCACATTATAAGCCAGAAGATTTAGTTGGGAAACATGTTGTGCTTGTAGCTAACCTAAAGCCTGTAACACTAAGAGGAGAACTATCTCAAGGTATGATTCTTGCAGCAGCTCCTTCAGATGATTCAGAGCTTATTCTTGTTAATCCAGGAGAACTTAAAACAGGAAGTCAAGTTAAATAAAATAAGACATTATATATTAGAGCTTTCCAAAGGGTTTCTTTGGTTAGCTCTTTTTAAAGATAGAGGGGGTTTTATATTGAAAGTTGTAGTTGGAAATGCATGGCCGTATGCTAACGGACCTTTGCATATAGGTAGAGTTTCGTCATGGTTGCCAGGTGATGTAATTGCTAGATATCATAGATTAAAAAAAGATGATGTTGTATTTGTTTCAGGTTCAGACTGCCATGGTGAGTTAGTTTTAAAGAAAGCTCAGTCACTTAGAAAATCACCAGAGTTTGTGAGTGATTATTATCATGAGAAATTTAAGAAAAATTTTGAAGCTTTAGATTTTTCATTTGATAATTTTGCTAAGACTAGTGGCGAATATCATTATAAGACTGTAAAAGACTTTATTAAAATATTAGATGAAAAAGGATTTATTTATCCTAAAACTGTAGAAGTATTCTTTTGTAATAAGTGTAATGAGGAAGTTGGAGATAGATTTTTAGATGGTGACATTCACACACTTTGTAAAAATAAAGTTATAAAAAAATCTGTGGATAAATTATTTTTTAAGTTATCCACATTTGAAGAGTATCTAAAGGGTATTATTTCTGATGAAATTGGATGGAGAGATAATGCAAAAAAACTTACTAAAAGATATTTAGATGAAGGAATTAGAGACAGAGTATTAAGTAGAGAAATAGAATGGGGAATTGATATTCCTATAGAAAAATTTGAGGATAAAAAAGTATTCGTATGGATAGAAGCTGTAATGGGATATATGACAGCATCTAAGAATGTTATAGAAGAGCGAAAAGAGAATTTTGAAGATTATTGGAATAGTGACGACTCAAGAGTTTATCTAGTGCATGGTAAGGAAAATATCCCTTTTCATACTATAATAATGCCTTCTATTGTTGCGGGACTTGGTTTTGAAAAATGCAATATTAGAATTTTATCATCTGAACATATAGACTTAGAGGGTAAAAAGTTTTCTAGTAATAGAAATTGGGTTATTTGGTTAGATTACATGCTTGATAATTATGATTGTGATTCTATTAGATACTATCTTTTAAAAAGCGGAGCTGAAAGAAGAAGTTCTAATTTTACATGGAGAGATTTTATAAATACGCATAACTCTGAGCTGTTAGGTGGTTATGGGAATTTTGTAAATAGAACTGTTAGTTTTGTTGATAAATATTATAATGGGAAACTAGAAAAACAAAGAATAAATAATGAACTAGAAAATCTAACTAAATCAGTTTTTGAGAAGGTATCTAAGTATATAGAATTTGGTGATATAAGTCTTGCAATCAAAGAAATCTTTGAATTTAGTAATAGAGTTAATGATTACTTTGATAAAGAAAAACCTTGGATTGCGTTTAGAAATGACCCAAGTAGATGTAAAGAAGTGATTTATAATTGTGCTTTAGCTGTTGGAAATCTTGCTAATCTTTTAGAATCTATTATTCCAAGAACTGCATCTAAAATAAGAGATATGTTGCAAGGGATAGAAAAGATATATGAGCCTATATTATTAGATAATATTGAAGTTAAGAATACTTACTTTTTATTTGAAAAAATAGAAAAGAAAAAAATAGCTGAGGAAGTATCTAAACTAAAATCAAACAAAATTAAATAATTGAGCAACAAAAAAAGACCTAGGCTTCCGTTACCTAGGTCTTCTGGTGAAAAGAAACATACAAGGGAATGTTTAAGGGGGACAAGTCCCTTGTATGCTCAATTTAAGGGGTAAAATTAAATTAGTGTTTTAGCTACGTTACAATTATTAATATAAACTACTAATATGGCAACTTTGTGTCATATTAAATAAATAATTATAAAGTAACTTAACAGTAACTTTATTGTAATTTTTTCTAAAAATTAAATTTCTATTTTTAATTTTTTATGCTTATAAACCCTAAATAATACATAGTTCAATATGAATGCTACCCCCTCTGAGAAGATCATAGCATACCATACTCCATAAGCTCCCATT
>JBOFRC010000431.1:0-1275 GCA_051650825.1 Sarcina sp.
TCACTGATTCTCCTTTGTACAAAGTGGATGCAGGACTTTCCAGGATCACATCCTTGTCTGTGTAACACAGGTGGTTCCTTGTTTTACTAAGTCAGCTCAATTAAATGAACATATCATTAATATGAACAAATGTTAAGACATATCAGTGATTTATGTTTTTCACATAAGCGGAATTTAATAACTTATAAACATTAAGTTGGATACAGAAGAAGCTGCTGAAGGCACTCTTACTATAATAAATAATAACAGGTTTACTAAGTAATGAATAAGTCCATTTCCCCATTTCTTGAAGGAGGCTCCATACTCACCTGCCCTGTTCTATACATTACTGTTATCACTTATAAGGGGAATAGTGCTTATGATGGAAACACTAAGATGGGTTCATTCCTATATTCATTTTCACAAGGAAAAACATATTAGATGGTTTGTTGGTAAAGTCTTATCATTATGTAAATCCCTTGATGTGGACAGCTGAACCCAGCCCATGATTCTGTGATAACTGGTCCTTAACACACAATCACAGGATTACACAGTTCTACAGCTGCCTACACAGCATTAGAGGAGCGGGTCAAACTTTAAGGTTTCTGAATCTCAAACAAATGTTTACACTAGATTAAAATCCAGCGACATGTATACATTATATTTGCACCTTGCCAAACAGGATGTTCATATCAACATGGCTCATAAATAAGTTATTTTACTGAACTTGGTCATGGTGGTAAAACTTTGATCACTTACCTGATACAGTTAGAGAGACTTTATTACTTTCTTTTCTAAAAGGTGTTGAGCTCTTGAGAAGACCAAAGCACTGGTATTCACCACTGTGGCCTGTAGCTAGAGGTTGTAATGTATAGTTCTTATGTGTGCTGTATTGGATCAATACTTGACCATCCTTCCAGAATGTGTAATACCAGTCAGTGTCTTCTCCTTCCCTCATGTCACAAATGAGGGTCACAGACTCTCTGGTGAATAGAGTGGACCAGATTGGCTCAATGGTCAGCAGAGAATCTAGAAACCCAATGAAATGATAAATACTTTGACAAAGAGAAAAATGATGTGTTTAGAGTGATCCAGTAGGTGGAGATTCATCTCGAGTGAATATGTAAAAAGACAGATAATTACCTTGAGCACATCCACAGTAGAGGAGTATATTCAGCACTAAAATAAATTTGAATTTTCATCAGACATCAAACTGACAGAAACTATCTAATATATATTAAAGAGTTAATAGATAGCAACTATGATTTTTTTAACAGAGAAAGTAAGTGATGTACT
>JBOFRC010000432.1:0-2465 GCA_051650825.1 Sarcina sp.
AAATAATTATAGACGATAGGAGAGTTTAGATGTCGAAGAATAAAATCATAGGAATTATAGTGGCAGTAGTAATAATTGGTGGGCTTGCTGGAGGTGGATATTATTATTATAATCATAATAATTCTAAGGCAAAGACTACACAAGAGCAGGTAGCGGGAGTTTCAAGTACACAAAATCCTGTTAATCAAGTTAAAGAAGCAGATCAACAAATAGTAAAAGCAGATCAAGTACAAGAACAGCAAGATATTGCAGCAGAAAAAACAAGTAATCAAACTGCGGCAAAAGATGCTGAGCAGGCAAAAGCTGAAGAGTCAGCAGCAAAGCAAGCTAGTGCAGCAGCAGCGAAAGATCAAGCAGCACAAAATGGAACACAAGCAAAAGTAGAACAAACGGATGCTATAAAGGATGCAGCACAGGCAAAGATTGATCAGAATAATGCAGCAAAAGCAACTGCGGTAGGAGTTGCAGCAGAAAATGCAGCGCAAAAGCAGGAAAATGCAGCACAAACAGAACAAAATGCAGAAAAACAAGTAACAGCAGGAGCTGTAGCAGTAGGACCTACTAATACTGCTATAGTACCTAATGGTAATATTATAACTTCAGCAAAAAGTTATGCAGTACCAGCAAATGAAGTCAATCAAATGGTAAATGGTAAATACCCAGGAAAGCAAAAAGAAATATTCTTAACATTTGATGATGGTCCAAGTGCAGTAAACACACCAAAAGTATTAAATACATTAAAACAATATGGTGTTCATGCTACATTCTTTGTATTAGGTTCAGAAATCCAATCACAAACAGATAAAAATATTATAAAAGATGAAATTATGGATGGAAATGCTATAGCTGATCACTCATACAGTCACAGTTATACAAAATTATATCCAGGAAACTCAGTAAATGTATCAGCATTTATGAATGAGTTTAATGCAACAAATGATATTTTAAGAAATGTTCTTGGTAAAAACTTTAATGCTAGAGTAGTAAGAATGCCAGGTGGATATATGTCAAGAGTTTACTATCATGATAAAAATCTACCAGCGTTAAATTCAGCATTCTCAAAAGCTGGTATTACATCAGTAGACTGGAATGCAGAAACAGGAGATGCAACAGGTAAGGCTTATACACCAAGTCAGCTTGTTCAAAATGCAATAAATGAAACTAAAGGGTATAACCATGTAATATTATTAATGCATGATATTAAATCAAACACAGCAGCTGCATTACCACAGCTTATACAATATTATAAGTCACAAGGATATGCATTTAAGGTTATATCAAACACAGGAATCAACTAGAAAAATAAATTTTAAAAGTATACTAAGTTTAAGATTATAAAAAGTGAAAAGTTATCGGATGCTTAACTTAGTAAAAATTTATATAAAAAATAACGCTTTATTTGGATAGTATTCCAAATAAAGCGTTATTTTTTGAAGGAAGTATTTTATACAAGTAGAAATTTAAATGCTAAAATTATGCTGAAAAAATCTAAGTACTTTTTTTAATGTAGTAGTTAAATATTAAAGAACTGAATTTATCACTACGATAATTAAGGAAGGTTGAAGAAATATTTAACTTAAACTAAACATTATAGGAGACATTATGGATAGAGTTTTAGTGAGTGACCATAGGGCTATAATATTTATATTAGTAATTTTGGAGATGATTAGAGTTGAGCTGAAAAGAAGAGATCATACATTAAATATTAACTATATAAAAGAATATTGGCTAAGTTTTAGTTGTTTCATATTATCGTTAGTCGTATTAATTCCGCCTATAGAAAGTGTATATAATATTGTTGGAAAAAAACCATTACTTTTATATTTGATGCTGTTAAGTATAATCAATATTATAGTAGTGATTAGATGCTTTATATTATTTATTATGGAATTTTTTAAGTGTACTAAGGAATTTATAGATAAAATGATAGGGGATATTGAAGAAGATAATGATAATTTTTAAATAATAATGTTGTAGTTACTAAAAAAAGAATAAACTATGTAATAAAACAAAATAAAAATAAAATACAAAAGCACTTACAATCCACAAAATGTAAGTGCTTTTATTTCTAATTTTGAATTCCAAAGTATGGTTGATTTTCTTCATAACCTATAGTTCTATACCACTTATATTCTCCTTTATATTCGAATATACTCATATCAAAGCGTGCAATAGACAGTCCGATTATACTAATTATAAATCCAATAGCTATTAAACCTACTCCTGAAAATACTAATTTTTTTCTGAATTTATTTATTACCATATACTTATAATCCTCCTATTGAAAAATACAATTAAAATTCTTGTCACTTGTTTAGTAAATTTTAAAAGATGTTTATAAATTGGGATAGTTATAAGTGCACCTAAAATAGAAAAGCCAAGGGCAGCAAATCCTATGCCTAATTGAACTATACCAACAGAAAGTGTATCTAACATCATAAAAGGAGTTGCAATAAAAGTAAAAA
>JBOFRC010000433.1:0-1212 GCA_051650825.1 Sarcina sp.
CCGTAGATCTACCTAGGAAGAGAGTTTGCAACAAGCAGCGCTCTGTTCCGTCTCTCATCTAATCCATCCATACCCACTTTTCCAAGTTTTCAGAAAAATAGGCACCCATTGCAACAAGGGTAATGACCGAGATGGCGGCATGCGTACATCACGAGGCTCAGTGTCTCTCCAGTTTTTGGCATTTTTGCAGTGTTTTTCTTGCTCATCTCGGGTCTGTTCGTGCAGAACAGCTGTGCCTTAACATCGTACACCTGGCATGAGCTCTTGGATATTGGTTTGTGCATTCCTGGCAGTTTTATCGGCAATCTTCGGCACGTCCCTGAGATCGCCAGAACACCCGATGCTACGCACCCTACACGGCTGGGCGGCAGATGAATCCGGTAAGACCAGAGGTGGAGGATTGTGCATTTACGTTAACACTGCTCAGCTAACCTAGAGTTTCTCATGGTTAAATGTAGACCATTTTATCTGCCACGGGAGTTCACTTCCACCATGATAACGGCAGCTTATATTCCTCCGGATGCTGATGCCAAGCTTGCTATGAGCGAACTTCATGCGGCCATCAGTAAACAACAGACTGCCCTCCCCCATCTGGGTCAATCTGATCACCTTTCTTTGTTCCTCACCCCCAAGTATTCACCTCTCATCAATCGTGTGAAGCCATCAGTGAGGACCATCAAAGTATGGCCTGCAGGGGTAGACTCCACACTCCAGGACAGGTTTCAACACACAGACTGGAGTATGTTTGCCTCTCAGGCCACCTGTGGCTCTCATACGGACATAGACAGCTACACCGCCTCTGTTCTGGACTACATCAACATCACCACAGACAGTGTTACAACTCAGAAGCAGATCACCACATAACCTGTCCCTCGCCCAAGCAACTGTGCCAGCATGCTTTAAATCCACATCCATTGTGCCAGTGCCGAAACGCTCTAGTCCAACGTGCCTGAACGACTACCGCCAGGTAGCACTCACACCCATTGTTATCAAATGCTTTGAGCGGCTGGTCCTGGCACACCTAAAGGACTTCCTCCCACCCACACTGGACCCATACCAGTTTGCCTACCACAGCAATCTGAGCACAGAGGATTCAGTCTCCATGGCACTGCACTCTGTACTCACACACTTGGACAATAAGAACACTTATGCACGAATGCTGTTTGTTGACTTCAGCTCTGCATTCAACACTGTCATCCCTTCCAAGTTAAT
>JBOFRC010000434.1:0-8366 GCA_051650825.1 Sarcina sp.
TACACTCATAAGGTTCAAATTTTATATCGAGTCTATTTTCAAATGAACAATAAACTTTCATAGGGTTTAAATAGTCTTTATATTTTCCGTCTATATAAGGTATTGTTGCAGTTTCATCTTTATTAGTATTACTAATGATGATTAGAAAACTAGTTTTATCTATAAACCTTTCTAAACCAAAAATATTTTCACTTATATTATGAAATTTAAGCTCACCACTTTTTATAGCTTCATTTTTATTTCTAATATCTATTAAAAACTTAACCCAACTGTATATCTCACTATTAACATTTCCCCAAGGAAATGCTCTTCTATTGTCAGGGTCCTTCCCGCCTTGAACTCCAGCCTCATCACCATAGTAAATTAAAGGAACTCCTGGCATTAATATTTGAATAGCTAATGCTATTTTTAATTTTTGTTTATTATTACCTAGTGCAGTTAATATTCTTTCAGTATCATGATTTCCTAATATATTCATGGTTGAATAAAAACTCTCTCTTGGATAGTTTTCATATAGATTCATAATCTTTTTAGATAGTTTATTTGATGATATCTGTTTATTACAAAAAGAAATAATAGCATCTCTTAATGGATAGTTTGTAACTGAATCTAAAGAGCTTCCAAATAAATATTCCCTCTTTTGTCCATAGCTAATTTTACTTGATGCATCTTCCCATACTTCTCCAATTAAGACACTATCATTTTTTTCCCTCTTCATGCGTCTTTTAATAAACTTTATAAATTCATCTGGTAATTCATCAGCAACATCTAATCTCCATCCACTAGCTCCTAATCTCATCCATTTTGCAATAATAGAATTTTCAGATTCTATGATGTAATCTATATATGATTCATTCATCTCATCTACATTAGGTTGATTATCTATACCCCACCAACATTCATATTTGCTTGGATAATCATAAAATCTATACCATTTAAAATATTGTGAATCCTTAGACTGTGCTGCTCCTAATGAATTGAATTTTCCATACTTATTAAAATACTTACTATCATCTCCTGTATGACTAAAAACACCATCTAAAATTATTCTAATACCTAATTCCATAGCTTTTGCACATAGCTTTTCAAAGTCTTCGTTTGTACCAAACATTTCATCAATTTCTTCATAGTCTGCAGTATCATACTTATGGCAACTTTTTGCTTTGAATATAGGATTAAAATATATAATATTAACACCTAATGTTTTTAGATATTCTAGTTTTTTTAAAACTCCTTTTAAGTTTCCTCCATAAAAGTCCCAGCGTTCAATTCTCCCACTAGAATCTCTTATATAAAGCGGATTATCATCCCATTTAGAATAAATAAAGCTATTTTCTTTTGGGTGTGTAACTGTTCCATCATCATTTCCATTATAAAATCTATCTACAAAAATTTGATATATAACACCTTGTTTATACCAATCAGGAACTTTAAAGTCTTTATATATAGTAATTTGAAATTGCTTTGGTTCTTGAAAATAAACTTGACCTTCTCCACCTAATGAATCTAGGTTATTTCCATAGTATATTATTTCTCCTTCTCTCTCTATCTGAAAATAATAATATAAAATTCCAAGTTTATCTTTTGTATCTATTACAGTCTTATAGAAATTTTTTTTCCAACTACTTCTCTCGTTATCTCTATCCATCCATCTAAATTCTTTTGTTCCATCAAAATTAGTCAAACTTATAAAAACTTTAGCGTCATGTTCTAGTTCTATATAAATTTCAACTTTTTCACCTTGCTTTACTGCACCGAAAGGACTTCTATAAAACGTACTTTGCGAATTATGAATCATATAGAAATTATTCATTAGTTTCTATCCTTTCTTTTTAGATTTATCTGATAGCAAGTGTTTCTAATATTCCTTTTTTAATAAGAAATAAAGAAACACCTGCCCTAGATGTTGTAAGCTTATTATCTAAAAAAGCTAAACTCCATCCTAAACTTTACCTATAAATTTTTATACATGGTACTTGAACCCCAAATACCTGTTGCATATTCTGATATTGTTCTATCAGATGAAAATATTCCTGAATGTGCTATATTGATACCACACATTCTTTGCCATTTATGCATATCTCTATATATACTATCAGTTCTATCATTAGCTTTAATATATGAGTCAAAATCCTTTAACACAAAAAATTCATCATTGTAAATTATAAGATTTTGATATATATCTACAAAACGCTCTCTATCTTGTGAATACTTACCATTACTTAAATCATCTATAACTGTACGAATTCTTAAGTCATTTTTATAATAATCATAAGATGAATATCCTCCATTACGATAATAATCTAAAACTTCATCTTTATTCATTCCAAATAAAATTATATTATCTTCAGAAACTTCATCCTTAATTTCAACATTTGCACCATCTAATGTTGCGATAGTTAATGCTCCATTCATCATAAACTTCATATTTGAAGTACCTGATGCTTCTTTTGTTGTTGTAGAAATCTGTTCACTAAGATCTGTTGCTGGTATTATTTTTTCTGCAAGTGATACTCTATAATTATCTAAAAAGACAACCTTAATTCTACCTCTAACTAATGGATCATTATTAATCTTTTCACCAAGGCTACTGATAAGTTCAATTGTAGATTTTGCTAGATGATAAGCAGGCGCTGCTTTCCCTCCAAATATAAAAGTTCTTGGAACCATATCTATGTTAGGATTTTCAAGAATTTGATTATATAAATGCATTATCTTCAAACAATTAAGCGATTGTCTTTTATAAGCATGTATTCTTTTAACTTGAACATCAAATATAGAATTTGGATCTACTATTATTCCTTTAGTATCTTTGATAACTTCTGCTAATTTTTCTTTGTTATTTAATTTAATTTGTGCTAACTTTTCTCTAACTGCTGCATCATCAACATGTTTTTTAAAATCTATCATATCAAGCGGATGCTTTATAAAAGACGTACCTATTGTTTCTTTCAAAAGATTTGTTAATTCAGGATTTGATTTTAATAACCACCTTCTATGTGTAATTCCATTAGTTTTATTATTAAACTTTTTAGGATACATATAGTAAAAATCACTCATTTCCTGCTTTTTAAGTAACTCTGTATGAAGTTTAGCCACACCATTTACGCTGTGACCTCCTACTATACATAAATTAGCCATTCTAACATATCCATCAGCTATAATCGCCATATTAGATATCTTATCCCACTGACCTGTATATTTTCCCCATAACTCCCCACAAAATCTTTCATTTATTTCTTCTGTTATCATAAAAATTCTTGGTAATAATTTTTTAAACATATCTATAGGCCACTTTTCTAGTGCCTCTGATAAAATTGTATGATTTGTATAAGCTATAGTATTGTTTGTTATTCTCCATGCAATTTCCCAAGGTAGTTCCTCTTCATCTATTAAAATTCTCATAAGTTCTGGAATTGCTAATGCCGGATGAGTATCATTTACATGAATAGCTATATTTTCATCAAACTTTTCTATATCTCCACCACATTTTTTATAATGTCTTATTATTCCTTGTATTCCAGCTGAAACAAAGAAATATTCTTGTTTAAGTCTTAATATTTTTCCTTCATAAACAGAATCATCTGGATATAAAACATGCGATATAGCCTCAACAGAATTTTTATATTCTATTGCTTTTAAAAACTCACCTCTACTAAATGAAGAAAAATCAAATTCATTACTAACAGTTTCTGCACTCCAAAGTCTTAATGTATTAACTACATTGTTCTCATAACCAACTATAGGAGTATCATAAGGAACTGCAAGAACCGGCTCATAGTTTATATGAGTAAATGTTGTGTTTCCACTATTAGTTTCAACTTTAACTTCTCCACCAAATTTAACTACTTCTGCCTTATCAGATTTTCTAGCCTCCCACACATTGCCTTCTCTAAGCCAATTATCTGGTGCTTCTACCTGCGAATTATTTATTATTTTTTGCTCAAAAAAACCATATTTATATCTTATTCCACAACCATGTCCTGGTATATTAAGAGATGCCATTGAGTCTAAAAAACATGCTGCAAGTCTTCCAAGCCCTCCATTTCCAAGTCCCTGATCACTTTCAAACTCTTCTAAATCATCAAGATTTATATCAAGTTCTTTAAGTGCATCTCTACAAACATCTCTTATTCCTAAATTTAAAAGTGCATCACCTAGGAGTCTCCCCATAAGAAATTCCATTGAAAAGTAATATACTTGTTTTGCGCCATCTTCATTGTACCTTCTATTAGTATCTACCCAAGATTCAGCTACATAGTCCCTAACTAAACCTGCAAGGGCTTCATATCTATACAAATCATTACTATTATTTATTTCCTCTCCATAGAGTTCTAAATATTTCTTTTGATAATCTCGCTTAAATGTTTCTTTATTTATAGCAAGCATAAAAATCCTCCTAAAATTGCTAAATAACCTATTTGGTTATCTCTTCATAAAGGTTTTTATAAACTTTTGCTGATTTATCCCAACTATTTTCTGAATTCATAGCATTTTTAACAATTTCATTCCACTCACTCTTTCTATAGAAGGTACTTATAGCCTCTTCTGTTGAATTTATAAGCTCCTGAGCACTATAATTAGCAAAGCTAAAACCATTTCCTGTTATATCATATTTATTATAAGGCGATATTGTGTCTTTTAATCCCCCAGTTTCTCTTACAATTGGAACAGTACCATATCTTAAAGCTATCAACTGCCCAAGTCCGCATGGTTCAAATGCTGATGGCATCAAAAACATATCTGAAGCTGCATAGATTTTATGAGCAAGAGCATTATCAAAGCATATATTTATACTTACCTTTTCTGTATATCTATATTTTAAGCTTTTAAAATGCTCCTCATATCCATAATCTCCAGTACCTAAAACTACTAACTGCACATCTTTTCTTAATAACCTATCTATACAATTTATAACTAAGTCAATTCCTTTTTGATTAGTAAGTCTTGAAACTATAGAAATTACTGGCACATCACCTCTAACAGGTAATCCTAATTCTTTTTGAAGTGCTAACTTATTTAGCTCTTTATCCTCTATATTATTAACATTAAAATTCTTTTCTATATATTTATCATCACTTGGATTATATTCATCATAATCTATTCCATTAACTATCCCCCATACATCACAATCTCTTTCCTTTAAGACGCCATCTAAACTTTCTCCATACCACGGTGTTTTTATCTCTTTTGCATATGTGTTGCTAACTGTACTTACTTTATCAGCAAAAACTATTCCTGCCTTCATAAAACTAACAGCACCGTATAACTCCATATTTCCATTTTCAAATTGCTCTAATGTATATCCAAAAAGCTCAGGAAGAACATTTTTATCATAATTTCCTTGGAACAATAGATTGTGTATAGAAATTACTGTCTTCATCTCCTTATAAAAACCATCAGCATGATTTATATATTCAAGTTTATGAAGTGCTGGTATCATTCCACATTGCCAATCATTACAATGTAAAACATCAGGACACCAATCTATTTCTCTTAGAACCTCTAATACAGCCCTATCAAAATAAGCAAATCTTTCTGCATCATCAAAATATCCATATAACCCATCTCTTTTAAAATAATACTCATTATCTATAAAGTAATATGTCACATTTTCATGCTTTAACTCAAAAACTCCACAATGCTGATTTCTCCAACCAACATTAACATTAAAACTCCCACTAAAAATCATATCTGATATATATTGTTTCTTTATATTTTTATACTTTGGAATTATAACCCTTACATCATCACCAAAACTTGCAAGCTTCTTTGGTAAAGCTCCCATAACATCTCCTAATCCACCAGTTTTTATAAAAGGATGTGCCTCTGAGGCAACAAATAAAATTTTCATACTAAATAATCCTCCTAACCTAAATCATCTCATTAAAATATATAAATGTTCTCTAAGCTTTTTGCTTTTAATATTCTTCTACCTTTGCTTTTCTATCTCTTTCATCATCTATAATTGTATCTACCTTTAAAACTAACGCACCCATAGGTGGAACTGATATATCAATAGAATACTTTTCACTGTGATACGGAATATCTTCAGAATATATTTCACCATCTATTCCTTTACCAGAACCCCCATACTTTAACTCATCACTATTAAAAGCTTGTCTATATATCCCCTTAAAAGGTACACCTACTCTAAAGCTTTCATAATAATTAGACGTAAAATTACAAATAAAAACTAAAGTGTCTTCAAAAACATTATCTCCTTTTCTCATGAATATGAAAATACTTTGATCTTTATTATCAGCATCTATCCAATTAAAACCATTATCTAAATGGTCTCTTTGCCATAAAGCCTTGTTGTCTTTGTAAAAATGATTTAATTCCTTATAAAATCTATTTATACCTGAATGTATAGGATAACTTAACAACTTCCACTCAAGTTCCTCATACTCCCTCCACTCAATAAATTGACCTATCTCTACACCCATAAAATTAAGTTTTTTCCCTGGGTGGCCAATCATATACGTTGCAAATAATCTAAGCCCTGCAAACTTATTCCAATAATCTCCTGGCATTTTATCTAATAATGATTTTTTACCATGGACAACCTCATCATGAGATATTGGTAAAATAAAATTTTCTGAAAAATTATACATCATAGAAAAAGTCATATCATTATGTTTATACTTTCTAAAAAGCGGATCTGATTCACAATACTCTAAAGTATCATTCATCCATCCCATATCCCACTTATAATTAAACCCAAGACCACCCTCTTCTACTTTATGAGAAACCTTTTCCCAAGAAGTAGACTCTTCTGCTGCCATAATAACATTCGGAAACTCATCAAAAATTGTTTTGTTTAAAATTTTTATAAATTCTACAGCATCAATATTATGAGTAGAACCATCTTCATTATATCTCCATTCACTTTCATCTCTTCCATAATTTAAATAAATCATATTAGCAACTGCATCAACTCTTAATCCATCAAAATGATATTCCTTTAACCAAAAAAGTGCGTTAGATATTAAAAAACTTCTAACCTCTGGTCTACCTAAATCAAAATTACAAGTTCCCCAGCCCTTATTATCAGCCTTCCACCCCTCAACATACTCATATGTAGGCGTTCCATCAAATTGATATAATCCATGTGCATCCTTACAAAAATGACCAGGAACCCAATCTAAAATAACTCCTATATCATATCTGTGCAGTTCATCTACTAACTCCTTTAATCCATTAGCATTTCCAAATCTACTTGTTGCAGCATAAAATCCTGTAACTTGGTATCCCCAAGAATTATCTAATGGATGTTCCATTAAGGGCATAATTTCAACATGTGTATAACCCATTTCTTTTAAATACTTTGGTAATATATGCTTAATTTCTCTATAACTTAAAAATTTACCATCTTCCCCTGTTCTCCAAGACCCTAAATGAAGCTCATATATATTCATTGCTTCTCTTTTTACATCAGATGAATCTCTTTTATTTATCCACCTTGTATCTTTCCACTTATACATGTTCTTATTAACAATTACAGATGCTGTATTAGGTCTTAACTCACTTGCTCTACCATATGGATCTGCTTTTAAAACTATATTCCCATAATTATCTTCAATCGCTAGCTTATATTTAGTCCCTGCTTTAATTCCCTGAACAAATAAACTCCAAATTCCCATTGAACTTTCTCTAACTAACTTATACTCCCTCTTTATTTCCCAATTACTAAATTCTCCAACTACATAAACTCCATTCGCGTTAGGTGCCCAAGTAGTAAATCTTACTCCTCTTCTTCCATTCTCACTCCTAAGAATTGCTCCCATAAAGTTATATACTTGAAAATGCTTCCCCTCATGAAATAAATACACATCTAACTCTGTAAAATTTTTCACACCAAAATCCCCCTCATAGTAAATTTATCAAATCTACCATATAAAATAACTATTATAGAACTACTATTTATATCCTTAAAATTTATTATTTAATTTAATTTTTTTAAACTCGTAAATAAAATCGTTTTATATTTACAATAAATCAATTCAAATATTTTAAGTCTATTATTTGTAAAATCAACTAACTGATAAAACTAATAAACCTCATTCTACGATTAAGCTTCTAAAAACACTCAACTTAATTTTTGAATATTTTTTCCTACTAAAAAAATTTAGCCACTAATAACAAAACAATTAATCATACTACAATTAAATATTTTTAACTATAAAATCGCTAAAAATTTATTTTGTAGTTAAAAGCTCTATATAATATTACGTAAAGTAATTTACAAACATTCCTCTAAAAGAAAATTCGCACAATAAAAAAAGAACTTAGATAAAAATCTAAGTTCTTTTATTACAAGTTAATTATTACTCTTCTTCTTTTTAATTTCTTCTTCTAAGTTT
>JBOFRC010000435.1:0-1790 GCA_051650825.1 Sarcina sp.
AGGTAGACTTTCCGAGCAGGTTCGCCTCTACAAACACCTCTACCGCCCTTTTTTGAGAGACCACAGGTACAGCCACATGACTCAGTTCACGGAGAGAGATCGCCGCCACCACACAGGAAACATGAGTCCTTCTCTAAGAGAGCGTGGGAAAGTATGAGGGATCGCCATGTTGATAATTCTTCGGTAACTCGTTGACTTCTTGCTTATTCACAGGATATTTTGTTTGTACGCCCCCTGGCGTGTCGGAGAATATAGCAACGAAGGAGGCGGCTTGTTGTTAATGACGTATCGAAACGATCATACCAACGTGGGACTGAACGGTCTCCGGCCATTAATATACCTGGGCGGCACTGCATCACCTGATCGGCCTTTATAGAGACCGCCGATCAAACTATTTAGAATGAAGATCGGCCGATAACGATCGCTGGCCGATCAATCTGAGCATCGGCGCCGTAGCGAATTCAAAATGCTTCTTCGCTGAACAAATGTTTACCGAACTCTACGAAACTGAGCAAGAGTCTGGAAGTGAACTGGTTTAAGTTTGCGTTTTCAGTTTCCTCAACAGTGTAAACTTTAGCTTTAACCCCCATCAGCAGCACACGTAACTGAACGTGAAGCTCTGGGATTGGACGTTTGTTGGTGAAATGCACCCTGGGAGTCGTAGTTGACTTCTCTCCTTCGTGCCCACGGGCTTCTTGTACCTTTTTAAATCATAAAACAGATATTTTCTAACACAGCTGTTCATCTTTCGGTCCGATGATTCGACAGGAGAGTTTCGCCAGAGACCGGAGCAGACAGAACTGTTAGTCACCAACGTCGTCTTTTACTTCTGGAACTACGGGCGCTTGATTTATCTCCACCCACTTCACAACTCTATATTGCACTTGACTGAGATTTAAAGTTTTTCTTGCTTTTAGAAGCCAGCTCATAATTCCTTGTGTTTGTTTTGACTTGCGTACTTATTTGGTCTAAACTGTAATGATCAAAAAGAGAATACATTTAATTGATTGAACAGCAGTTGACAAAATCTCCCCTCAAGGTCAATTTACTAGCTGCTCTGGTGCTTTCAAATCACATCACATGATCTTCATCAGTCTTCACCATCACTTGAAGACCAAAATGGGCATTTGAACATCTACACTTTCGTGACAACATGTGCTGCTGACTGAAACGATAACATCAGAATTCAGAGAACGTATAGAAAAAGATAACCGAGTGGATCTTCCTGATGTTTCAGTCCATCTGATCTGCTTCACAGGAACAAACGGTGGAACAGCTGACGTACTGCTGGCCGTTCGCCTGCTTCTCTTCACTCTGCACACCGTGCTCATTGTCATAGTGGCAGCCACCGTCATCAAAAGGTAACGTTCACCTACACGAACCAAAAACACACCAGTGTGGTTCCTGCTGCTTCGTGTGCCTGTATTCATTACTCAGCCGTGAGAGAGTTTCCATAATCAATCCCACATTCACTGCCAACTGAAATGAAATGTTCTTGTCTGCTACAGCAACATATCTGCTCTGTAAATCACTTGTCCTGTGTTCTCCTTTGAGAAAAACATCAGAAACCAAGAGGGAGACATTTGTATTTCATATATTTTTTGGTTTCACGACGCCGGCCACAAGTTCTGCATTAATTCGATGGAATACAGTTACTTCTGTTTCTACGCAGATAAAAGACCTTATTTCAATACAACCGATCAAATCTTGCTGTATCATAGGAAGAGCCGACGGTCACACTGAGCCGATCAGCCGCCACACAACAACCACATATTAGCTTCACGCTAACG
>JBOFRC010000436.1:0-1358 GCA_051650825.1 Sarcina sp.
CAAAATACATCAGTAACACAAATCAACGGTAAACAGGAACACCAGAGGGTCGACTCCACTGCTTGTGCTCCACAGTCTCATGGCACTGAGTTTGACTGAGAAATGACTGAGTGAACTTTGTTGTTGTTATGAAGCTGTGTGTGCACTATAGCACTTCTTTCCCCTGTTACTTTCAACGGAGAGGACACATATTTGTGCGTTCCCCACAGCACCTGGAACTTCAGCATGTTTTGTTAAAAGTAACAAATATATTTAAACTTTGGAATAATTGCTATGAAACTTGGAACATTCATGGTCCCCAGAGGATAAATCCTAAAGATTTCAATACTACAACTTATTCAACACTTCTGGAGTGTCTACTTCAGTGCATCTGACAGAACAGGTACGCTCCTTTTCAATCAATCCAGCTCGTTTCACTCGCACGTTTGCTAATTTTTATCGGATATTTTTTGTCCGACAAAAATTAGCAAAATGTAAGAAAAAATATCAGTAAAAGTTATTTTATGATTGATGCTATTAAGATTCCCTCCAGGCATGTTTTAAGACATGTAAAACACTCTGCTTTGAATAAGAATTTAGGTCATGTATGGTTTTTCCACAAGTAGCAGAACTTATAAAATAAATATACCTTCCACCTCAGGCAATCACTTTCAGGACATATACATGCATGGTTTTTCAATATGGTGTTACCTTGACTTAAACTCTCAACTGTTTGCTCATAATGTTCACAATCTAAGACTCAATGCTTCATCATAAACTTGTTGTCGTCATTGTTGTATGTCTGTCTGGATGCAGCAAATTATTGACTGTACTGTAAATGCCATAGTTGTACTTGAGTTGGAGGCTTACATGGGATAGGAAACATTGATTTCAGCTTCTAGCTCAACTTTAACTTCAACACAACTGTGCTGTTTTATTTGTGGTGTATTTGAGGACATTTGTAATTCAAAGAGATCCCTCCGCACACACACACACACACACACACGGTGATCTGTATTCTGATATCATATCTTGCATCATTAGATGCCCAGCCCAAACGGGCTTACAAGGCAGACTATCAATTTCCATGGTCATAGGTGTAAGACCAAATATACAAATTTGATGATATTTACAAATGACAGTTTACTGTTCGCCTTAGTTTCTCTTCCAAATAACGTTTGTTTAAAACATGTCTAATCATCTGGCTGCTTGTTTCTTACCCCATTCGACTTATTTTTAGCAATGTTACTGTGCTCCCAGATCTCATCAATTAACTTAGTGAGTACAAAGTAATTATTAGTGGTGGGAATAATGAAGCTGAATTATCCTTTTAACCTAAACCAGATTCATAGATTCTGGATTTGTCAATAAAGGAGGAG
>JBOFRC010000437.1:0-2608 GCA_051650825.1 Sarcina sp.
CAAATAAAAATAAAAATATAATATAATATAATAAAATAAAGAAGCTTTAGTTTCCTATTTTTACAAAAACAAATAAATATATAATAAAAAAATAATAAATAATAAAAAAAATAAACATACGGAAAAAAGTAATAATGAGATATATGGCATAATAGCAATTACATGTTCTTTAATATTTATGTTTAGTTTATACACAAATAAGCTTGGATATCTTAGTATATTATCAAAAAAGATATTTATAACATTATTTGGAGTTGCAGCTTTTGTATTGCCTATTTATTGTCTATATATATCTATCAAATATTATTTTTTAAAAGAACAAATTAAATTTTCAAGAAAGTATATAGGAATAATAGGAGCTTGTATTACAACTTTGATTTTAATACAAACCATGCAAATGAATATTTTTTATGTTAAGGGTAATCTAATGGATTCATTTAATAAATTTCTTAATTCTACATCATATTTACACGGAGGAATTATAACATTTTTATTTGTTTTACCTATTTATAAGTTAATAGGTTCGTTAGGTATTTATATTTTTATAGGAGGCGCATATATTTGTTTTTCTATAATGATATTTAATTATAATATAAGAGGTGTAGCTAGAGATGTCCAAAAGAAGGGGACTAATATAAGAAATAAAGCTAAAAGTTCAATTGAGAAAAATCAAAGACAAAGTAAAAAACAAAGAGAAGCTAAAGATTTTGATGATACACAGGAACATCTAGATATAGCAAATGAGATGAGAAGTAGAATGAAAATGATAGATTTTATGAATAATTCACCTTTAGCTAATATGCCAGATGAAGATGAGCAAGTTAAAGAAACGAATATTGATGAGGTTATAGAAGTAAGCGATAGTAAAGTTAAGGTTTTAGAGAATTCTTCTTATAACAATGTAAAAGTGCCAGTACAAGAGAATAAGGAAGTTTCTAAAGAATCTTTTGCTAATAGTTTAGAAAGTAATAAAATGAAAGAAAAAGATTTTGCTGTTTTACAGGCTGAAAAAAAACCTGTAGTAGAGCTAATTAAAAATACGGAAAAAAATATAGAAGAAATACATAAAAAATCAAATGATGAAAATATACAAATTGAAAAACCAAAAGAATTAATAGTAGAAAAAGAAAATATAGATATAGAGCATAAGGCAGAGTATTCATATCCATCGGCTGATTTGTTAAATATTAATACTAAATCTGAAATGAATAGTGAAGAAAGACAGGAATTATTAAGAAATGCTAATAAGTTAGAAGAAGTATTATTAAGTTTTGGTGTACAAGCAGAGTTGTTAGATGTGACTAAAGGACCATCAGTAACTAGATATGAAATTCAACCTAAGGCAGGAATAAAGGTAAACAAAATAGTCAACTTATCACATGATATAGCATTAGGCCTTGCAGCGGCGGGAGAAGTTAGAATAGAAGCTCCAATTCCAGGGAAAGCAGCTGTTGGTATAGAGATACCTAATAAAAAGCAAACTCCTGTATATTTTAGAGAGATAATAGAATCAGATGAATTTAATGATAGCAGATCTAATATAGCATGTGCATTAGGAAAAAGTATCGAAGGGAAATCTGTTGTAGCAGATTTATCAACTATGCCACATTTACTTATTGCAGGTGCTACTGGTTCAGGAAAAAGTGTATGTATAAATACTTTAATTGTGAGTATTTTATATAAATATTCTCCTGATGAAGTAAAGCTACTTATGGTAGATCCAAAAGTTGTAGAACTTAGTGTATATAATGGAATACCACATCTTTTAATACCAGTTGTTACAGACCCTAAAAAAGCTTCAGGAGCTTTATTTTGGGCTGTTAAAGAAATGGATAGAAGATATAATTTATTTGCAACTAATGGGGCGAGAAATATTGAGTCTTACAATAAGATGTTTGAAAAAGGAAAAGTTCAAGAAAAATTACCATATATAGTAATAATAGTAGACGAACTTGCGGATCTTATGATGGTTTGTCCAGGGGATGTTGAGGAGTATATATGTAGATTAGCTCAAAAAGCTAGGGCAGCAGGAATGCATCTTGTTATAGCAACACAAAGACCATCTGTAGACGTAATAACAGGGGTTATAAAAGCTAATATACCATCAAGAATATCATTCTCTGTATCTAGCCAAATAGATTCAAGAACTATTTTAGATTCAGCAGGTGCAGAAAAACTTTTAGGTAGAGGAGATATGTTATTCCATCCTATAGGGAAATCAAGTAATATGAGAGTACAAGGGGCTTTTATTTCTGAAGAGGAAGTAGAGCAAGTTGTAGAACATGTTAAGGGCATTGAAAATACTTTAGATAATAATTATGAAGCTGAAATATTAAAACATATGGAATCAGCAGCTACAGGTGGAAAAGGCGGAGTAGGTTCTGATGAACAAGATGAGTTAATAGACGAAGCAATAAGATTAATTGTTGATAGTGGACAAGTTTCAGCTTCCTTTATACAAAGAAGATTAAAGATTGGATTTAATAGAGCAGCTAGAATAATGGAACAATTAGAGGAACTTGGCATTATATCTGAAAAAGATGGAAATAAGCCAAGGCAAGTATTAATTAATAAAGAAGATATAGAAAATATGTAATTTTATGAAAAG
>JBOFRC010000438.1:0-5792 GCA_051650825.1 Sarcina sp.
TCCGCCGCTAATCCGTTTCCCGAAGGAAACTTCATCGCTCGACTTGCATGTGTTAGGCACGCCGCCAGCGTTCATCCTGAGCCAGGATCAAACTCTCAATTTAAAAAGTTTAATCTAGCTTAAAACATAAAAAGAATTACTGGTTTACTTAATTTCTTCTGTTTAATTTTCAAAGACCTTATTGTGTTAATCGCTTCAAGCGACTATTACATCTTATCATCTCAGTTTTATTAAGTCAAGCTTTTTTCAAAACTTTTTTTCAACTTGTTTCCCTGAAGACAAGATTTATTATATTACGTATAGTTCATTACTACATATATAAATTAATTAAACTTTTAAGTTAAATTTTTTAAATAATCTAAAATGCTCTAAATTGCTAGTATATTCATTGTTTGATACACAAGGATTAGTTTTCTTTTTATTTTTATCACTACTAACAAAAACTAACCTTTTACTAGCAAAATTTAATCCTATTAAGTTCTATTTCTAGTATAAAATAAACAAATTTTTCTAATATACATAATAATGGATTTGATTATCGTCACTATTTTTTTATCTTATAACTCATATTTCTAAAAATTTCATCTTTGTATAAGTAAAAATAATTTTTCTCTATTAAATAAACCACCAACTATCTAACGCATAACATTTAAAGTTAATAGTTCTTCAGAAAAAACTGCTTATTTTTCTTTTTTATCATAGTAAGTTAATCTTATACTCTAAACAAATTTAAAATCTAAGTAAAATTAATAATACCTAACTTAGCATGTTTTATAAAAAAGTTCCTTACATCCACAAGCACAAAGTGCAGTAGCCATAAGGAACTAAACTTACAATTATTTCTTTTCCTAATTTTAAGTAAACTTACTTATACTCTTAATATAGTCCTGATACCTTTTGTATAAAAGTCACTCTTTTGAGATCAACCCCATATAGCCTATAACACTCAATTATACAAAATTAAAATAACTACAAAACCACATTTCATCCTAGTGATAGAGTAATAGTAAAATTATCTTTCATTGTTAACTATCCCTAATTTATAAAAAAAAGACTTTATTCTTTCTGCTCGACTAACTAATCTTTTCTCGCTCTCACTACAAAATAGCGCAAGCTCTATTATTGGTTCTAAAATTCTTTTAGTATCATCATATCCTCTAACCATCCTACTCTTACAACTCTCTTTTGAAAAATTTAAAGTTCCTTTTATCATTCCCTCTTCCATGAAACTTGGCACAATTTCTATTATTTTAGTATTCGGAAAATCTTCTCTATTTATATTTATATCTCTAGATAAATGTGCAACTATAATAATATCGCATCCTTCTCCATATAAAGGCTGTATAGGTACATTATCAACTACACCACCATCTATATAAAATTTTCCTTCTATCTCTTCTGGCTCATATACGCTAGGTATAGCTGATGTAGCTAAAAAAACTTTTTTAATTGTTTCAAAATCGCATTCATTATATCTAAAATATCTTACATTAAGATTTTCTACCTCTGTACAAGCTGCATATGCTTTAATTCCACTCTGCTTTATTGCCTCTACATCAATATAACGTTCTGCTAATTCTAAAAAACTATCTCTTGATAAATTCCCCTGCTGTAACTTACTCGGAATATACTTCTTTATAAAATTTATATTTTTAGCTCCTATAGTAAGCATAAATCCTTTTTTTACTAACTCTAAATTATCTACTGGTAATATCTTTTCCTCACATAGATTATTCCATATGCTTTCTGATAGCTCTTGATTATTTAAAATAAATAACATTGAATTTAAAGCACCTATAGATGTTCCTGATAAATATTTTATATGTTTTTTTATACCTAACTCTTCTAAAGCTTTAATAACTCCTATTTGATAAGCTCCTTTACCTCCTCCCCCTGGTAACACTAATCCAATTTTCAAATTTCTCACCTCATTCAACTTGAACAAGTAAACTAGCAAAAATTACTTAGTATTTTTCATTTAAAATTCTATAATTTAAAAATTCATCTTTTATTGCTTAACTTGTCCATTATTATTAATGCCGTGTCTTCTATAGCTCTTTTAGTAATATCTATAGTTCTACACCCAGTCTTTCTCATAATCTTTTCAGCAAAATCAAATTCCTCTAACACCCTAGCATCAGAAGCATATTCTATTTCTGATGTAATTCTACTGAACTTATCTAATCTCCTTTTACGTATTTCTATCAAATGTAATGGATCTATAGTTAAACCAAAAATCTTTTTCTTGTCTATTTCGTATAACTCATCTGGAATTTCTACCTCTGGTACTAAAGGAATATTTATAGCCTTTATTCCTTTATTAGCTAAATACATACTAAGAGGTGTTTTTGATGTTCTTGAAAGTCCTAATAAAACAACATCAGCATATTTTAATCCTCTATAATCTTTACTATCATCATATTGCATAGCAAACTCCATTGCTTCAATTCTAGAATAATAATTATCATCAATTTCCCACATAGCTCCCGGATTATATGTAGGGAACTTCTTAAGTAAAGATGACGCAACATTTATTATAGGTCCTAATACATTTATTATATTTATATTATTCTCAATACACTTTTGTGTTAGATACTCTCTAGTTTCCACTTTTATAATAGTTGATACTATCATTACAGCGTCTTCTTCTGAGGTTATCTTATCTATAAACTCCTCAACATCCTCAAAAGTTTTCATATATGGAAATCTTCTAATTTCTATATCATTCTTACTAAACTGACTTGCTGCTGCCTTTGAAACTTCATTTGCTGTTTCTCCTATAGAATCTGAAATCGCATAAATAATCATAATTAATTCCCCCACCTGTAAAATTATATTTCTCTATAATAAAATTTTATATTTCAAATCTTCATTAATCTATCTATACAACATAACTTTAAATTATATTCACAAATATTTTCTATATATATACATAAAGTTTGTTTTATAGCTTAGACTATATATGTTAAAATTTAGATATTAATGAAACTGGAGGGGGATAATGAATAAGAAAAAATTAATAACAATATTTTTACTACCTCTAATGTGGTGTATTTATTTTGGATTTGAATTTATCTGTGGAAATATAACAACTACTTTTGATATAGTAATGAATCTTATTTTTGTTATACTACTTTGTCTTGTTGGGTATATGTTAAATGCTACTGCAATGAAATATAAGGATGGGTTTTCAACTAAAAGACTTTGGATTCTTTTTTCTATACTAATGCTTTTAGATCAAGGCTCTAAACTTATAATAAAACTATTCTTTTTTAATGATAGATTTGAAATAATCCCAAACTTTCTATCATTTCATCCAATTATCAATACAAAAGGTTCTTGGCTTAATGTAAGATTTGGAACATCTTTAAATTTTCCAATGTTAATCCTTTTAAATGTTTTAGCTATCTTTTTCTTTATTGAATTTTACAGATACTATTCAAAGCGTGGGAATAAGTGCTTTTGGTCTGACCTATGCTTTATCTCAATAATATCTGGTTGTCTATGCTCGTTCATAGATAAAGTATTTTATGGTGGAAGTTTAGACTTCATAGGTATAAGTACATTATTTATTGCCGATTTAAAAGATATCTATATCAACCTAGCAATATTTGCATTTATACTTACAGCATACTATTCTGGCTATTTAACTTCTAAGGAAGATAGCTCATTAAAAGAAGACATCATTGAAGTAAAAAAATTCTTTATGTTCATACTAAAAGATATTAAAATTTTAAAATAAAAAACTTAAAATAAAAAAAGTACCAAAATATGATTTTATTTTGGTACTTTTTGTCTATTCATAAATTTCCCTTAGCTTAAATGGAATTTTTTCATCATTTAAGCATAAGTTACAATTATCTCTAAATATATTTTTTTATTTTATATCTCATCTTACTAAAAAGATATACATACTAAAAACTCTAACTATTAGATAGATAAACTTACTATAAAGTATTACCTTCTCCTAAAGTTTGTAATGAGTTAAGAGCTGCTTTTTGTGCTTGAGTTTGTTTAGCTTCTGCTGCTTTTGCTTTAGCTTCTGCTTGTGCTTTTGCTTCTGTCGCTTTAGCTTTTGCTTCTTCAGCTTTTTGATCTTCTGGCTTCTTCGCATCTAAAGCTTTTTGCTGAGATGGAATAAGAGGTACATCAATAACTGGTTTCTCTAAATTAAATTCTTTTCCATCAGGTGCTTTTGCCGCCTTTGTTAATGAATTAAATTTAGCAACAGCTGCTGCTGAATTTTGGCTAACATATTGCCAGTCAATATTAGCAATATTTAAACTATCATAATTTTGCATCCATGATGGCGCATAAGTAAGGGCTGTAGCCATAGTTGGTATTAAATTGAACTTATTAGCTAATTGTAATTGCATATTTGGTCCTGCAAGGAACTCAACAAATAATTTAGCTGAATTTATATTTTGCCCATTCTTTATAACTCCTACCCCATTCATAATCATAGGTGAACCATCAGCAGGATTTATTATTGTGAAATGTGCTCCATTAGAAATTTGTGACTGTACTTCATTTAATGTTCCAAATGAAATTGCTGCCTCTTTGTTTGTCTTCATTATATTAAAGACATCTTGTTCAGTTGCTCCATAAGATAATACATTATTTCTTAACCCTTGAAGGAAAGTATCATAATCCTTAGCAACTTGACTCTTAGAATATTGATATCCTATAGAACCTAAAGCTGTTTGTGTAACGCTTAAATCAGTATTAGGCATTACTATTCTATTATAATAGTATGGTGTACCTAACTGATACCATGCTGTTGGCGCATCTTTAGGCAACATATAAGCTGTGTTATAGAACATAACTATTGGTTCTACACTTGTACCATACCAATAACCTTCATTATTTGTATACTGCTTATTTAATTCTGATGAAAAACTAACTGAAGCTGGTGTAAGTAATCCTTCATTTGTCATATTAACAAACTCACTTTCATTCCCACCATAAACTACATCAACATTTTGCCCACTATTTTGAGCATCTTTTACAGCAGTATTTAAATTGCTCACTACTTTATAATTAACAGTAATTCCTGTTGATTGCTTAAACTCATTAGCAATATATTGCATTTGTGCATCACTAACCGTAGTATACACCATTATATTTTTCTCTAATGCCCCTGCCGATGAACTCGACTTCTTTCCAATTGCAATACAAGAGATAGTAGTAACTGCTATAAAAATTACTATTATCGCCGTTATTAACTTTTTCACACCTCTGTCCTCCATAACTTATAATATTGTTTATTATATTAATATTTTACATTCTTCTTTAAAATCCAGTAAAAGCTCTCAAATATATACTATTATATACACTTAAATAACCAATAACAATTATAAATTAAAAAATTCTCAATTATATATCAAATAAATAACATTTTATTAATTTACAAATAAAAAAAAGCACTCGTTTATTAACAAGTGCTTTGGTGACTCGCCAGGGAATCGAACCCTGGACACCGTGATTAAAAGTCACGTGCTCTACCGACTGAGCTAGCGAATCAAATGACCTGGCAACAACCTACTCTCCCACACGCTCGCGCATGCAGTACCATCGGCTCCTAAAGGCTTAACCATCGTGTTCGGAATGGGAACGGGTGTTACCCTAAAGGACATTATCACCAGATTAGAGAATTATTCTCTTAAAATTACACACATATATATTTCAGCATGACTTTGATCAAGCCCTCGTTCTATTAGTATCAGTCAGCTAAACATGTTGCCATGCGTACACCTCTGACCTATCAACCTCCTAGTCTTGAAGGGAACTTA
>JBOFRC010000439.1:0-7359 GCA_051650825.1 Sarcina sp.
CCTGTTGTTGGTGCTCCTGTTCCATTTGGTTGTAACTCTCCGTGGTTTGTTATTGGAGTTCCTGTTGTATTAGGATTTGTTCCTGTTGTTGGCGCTCCTGTTCCATCTGGTTGTAATTCTCCATGGTTTGTTATTGGAGTTCCTGTTGTATTAGGATTTGTTCCTGTTGTTGGTGCTCCTGTTCCATTTGGTTGTAACTCTCCGTGGTTTGTTATTGGAGTTCCTGTTGTATTAGGATTTGTTCCTGTTGTTGGCGCTCCTGTTCCATCTGGTTGTAATTCTCCATGGTTTGTCATTGGATTCCCTGTTGTATCTGGTTTTGTTGGTGGAGTCGTTGGTTTCGTATTATTTGCTATTTTTTCATATGTCACAACTATAGTTTCATTTGCATTTCCTAAAGTTTTTGGCATACTATTTACTACTTTACCATTCACTGTTATACTCTTAATTTTATAACCTGTTGGTGCTGTTGCATATCTTATAGTTGTTCCCTCTAGTCCTGTTGTTACACCTGATCCTATAATAGTATTTCCCTCTTTATATTCAACTGTTGCTGTATGTGGCATTTCCACATTAATTGTTATAGTCTCATTTGCATTTCCTATTTGTATTGGATATGAGTTTGTTGGTTGTTTAACTCCATTTATTTCTACACTCGTTACCTTTGCTCCTTTTGGAAGTGTTGGGATTTTTATTGCGGTTCCTTCTATTCCTGTTGTTGTTTCACTGCTTACCTGTGTATTCCCATCCATCACTTTTACTGTAGCACTGTAACTATCTTGTGTATAAACGTATTGTATTGTTTCATTTTCATTTCCTAATTTAGTTGGTAATTTAAAGTCATTCATATTACTTACGGCTTTTCCGTTAATTAATATTTCTTTTAACTTATATCCATTTAGTGCTGGAACCTCTTTTAGTCCGCTAACTTCTGATCCTTCAGTACCTGAAGCTGTTTCACTAAATAATGTTTTTCCACCTGAAGTTGCTTCCACTGTCAATGTTACCTTTTTAGCTTCTGGTTTTACTGGAGCTGCTATTTTTTCATATGTCACAACTATAGTTTCATTTGCGTTTCCTAAAGTAGTTGGCATACTATCTACTACTTTACCATTCACTGTTATACTCTTTATTTTATAGCCTGTTGGTACTGCTGCATATCTTATAGTTGTACCTTCTACTCCTGTTGTTATAGCTGATCCTATATTAGCATTTCCCTCTTTATATTCAACTGTTGCTGTATGTGGCATTTCTACATTAATTGTTATTGTTTCATTTCTATTTCCTATTTGTGCTGGATATGAATTTGTTGATTGTTTAACTCCATTTACTTCTACACTAATTACTTTTGCTCCACTTGGAAGTGTTGGAATTTTTATTGCGGTTCCTTCTATTCCTGTTGTTGTTTCACTGCTTACCTGTGTATTCCCATCCATCACTTTTACTGTAGCACTGTAACTATCTTGTGTATAAACGTATTGTATTGTTTCATTTTCATTTTCTAATTTAGTTGGTAATTTAAAGTCATTCATATTACTTACGGCTTTTCCGTTAACTAATATTTCTTTTAACTTATATCCATTTAGTGTTGGAACTTCTTTTAATCCGCTAACTTCTGATCCTTCAGTACCTGAAGCTGTTTCACTAAATAATGTTTTTCCACCTGAAGTTGCTTCTACTGTCAATGTTACTTTCTTACCTTCTGGTTTTACTGGAGTTGCTATCTTTTCATATGTTACAACTATAGTTTCATTTGCATTTCCTAAAGTTTGTGGCATATTATCTACTACTGTACCATTCACTGTTATACTCTTAATTTTATAACCTGTTGGTATCGCACCGTATCTTATATTTGTTCCTTCTACTCCTGTTGTTACAGCTGATCCTATAGTAGTATCTCCCTCTTTATATTCAACTGTTGCTGTATGTGGCATTTCTACATTAATTGTTATAGTTTGATTTTCATTTCCTATTTGCGTTGGATATGAATTTGTTGTTTGCTTAACTCCATTTACTTCTACACTAGTTACTTTTGCTCCACTTGGAAGTGTTGGTATTTTTATTTGTGTTCCCTCTACTCCTGTTGTTGTTTCACTATTTATTTGTGTAGTTCCATCCATTATATTAACTGTATCACTATAAGTTGGCGCTACAGGTGTTGGATTTGCAATTGGTTTATTACTTAATGTAAACTCTACGTTATACACAGCTGCAGGACTTACTGAAATTGGACCATTAACTATTAGTTGGTTTCCTTCTCTTTTACATTGATAATTTACACCATTAATATTTACTGCTGGATAATTTCCACCATTAATATTTGCATATGCAATATGCCAATTTTTATTTGCAAATATCCCTCTATCAGGAAGATTGAAAACTCCTTTCCCATCTTTAATACTATCTCCTTCAGAAGATACTTCTAAAGGAAAACTTCCACTTCCTTCAAATCCTGCATGAACTGTTATTTTATTTATATTCTTTATCCATATAATAATATTAGCATCATTATTACTATACTCTAAATTTTCTGCTTGACTAACTGAAACTTGAGTACCTCCAACAGTTATCTTTTCTATTGTATATTTACTACTAACATTATTTATAATATTTTGTAAACTTTGAGTCATTTTGCTTCCTATAGGTCCACTGATACTTTGGCTAGACATTGATGTTCCATCCATTTGTTGTACATAAACCTCAGCGTTTCCTATATTATTAAGTCTTGTGATTTGTTGAGTATTATAATTTCCTTGCTGTATATACATATTGACACTCCTTGAAAATTTATTTTCAAAATAATGGCTATATCTAATGATATAGCCATTATTTTATTTTATTATTTTATTATTTTTTTCTTTTAAATATTGATGCAATTCCTAATACTCCTAGTAATCCACCAATAGCAGCGGCTTCTTCGCCTTTGCTTACTGCATTACCTAAACCTGTATCAGGTAATGCTTTTATAATTGTCTTTTGTGTTGAATCACTATTACTATTATCTGTTCCATTTGTAGATGTACTATTAGGAGCTATTGTGTAAATTATGCTAGTTGTACCTGGTACTATTTTTATACCTTCAATACTTTGAACAACTTTTCCATTTACAGTTATTTGAGTTATATGATATCCCTTTGGAGGAACATAACCTATATTGTTTACTTCACTTCCAATGTCACCATTCGCTACTACATGAGTAGGAACAACTGTTGATCCATCAATGTTGTTTACTCTAATTGTAATCTTACCTGTATTAGCAACCGGTGTTCCACCTTGATTTCCATCCGGTTTCACTGGTGTTCCACCTTGATTTCCATCTGGTTTCACTGGTGTTCCACCTTGGTTTCCATCTGGTTTCACTGGTGTTCCACCTTGGTTTCCATCCGGTTTCACTGGTGTTCCACCTTGATTTCCATCTGGTTTCACTGGTGTTCCACCTTGGTTTCCATCCGGTTTCACTGGTGTTCCACCTTGGTTTCCATCTGGTTTCACTGGTGTTCCACCTTGGTTTCCATCCGGTTTCACTGGTGTTCCACCTTGGTTTCCATCTGGTTTCACTGGTGTTCCACCTTGGTTTCCATCTGGTTTCACTGGTGTTCCACCTTGATTTGCATCCGGTGTAAGAATATATACAATTGATGTTTTTCCATCATTTATTACGTAATGTGGAATCATTGTTGTTGTTACAGATGATCCATTAACTGTTACTCCTGTTAAATGATATCCTGGAATTGGTTCATATCCTGTTGGAACAGCTTCACCAATCGGACCATTTATAGTAGTTGTTGGAACTAAAATTTTACCATTAGAAGATATAACTGTTATAGATACACTTCCATCTTTAACTGGTGGTTTTGTTTCATCTTTACTTATAGTATATACGATATGAGTTGTTCCATCAACTATAGTCATACCACTTAATGATTTAACTGGAACTCCATTTACAGTTATCTTAGAAATGTGATATCCGTTTGGAACTGTAATAGAATCTCCTGTTACATTATCACCTACATTTCCTTGACATACTTGATGTTGAGGAGTAATAACCTGACCAGTACTTGTTACAACTTTTACAGTAACACTTCCTGTTTTAACTGTAGGTTCTGGTGTTGGCTCCGGTGTTGGTGTTGGTGCATCTGGTTCTAAAATATAAACAATATGTGTTGCATCTTTTCCAAGAGTTACACTATTTATACTTTCTGTACCTTTGTCATCACCATTAACAACTGTTTTAACTAAGTGATATCCTTTTATTGGATTAAATGATAATCCACTATTTATTGTTGATCCAACATCACCATCTTGTGTTGTTGTAGGTACTAATATTTTTCCAGTAGTTGTTTGATAAGTTACTGAAACGCTACTTTTTTGTGCTTCAGGCTTAACAGGTGTTGGTGCATCTTTTGCTACTATCCATACTACTTTTGTAGTTGAATTATCTGGGAATTTAAGTGTTGGGATTTCAGAAGCTGGTACTTCTTGACCATTCACTTGAACTCCAACAAGATGATATCCCTTAACTGGTGTATATGCAACATCTCCTGCTGATACTTGTGTTCCTGTAACACCACTATTTGTAACTGTTGGAACTAATATTTCTCCACCCTCAGTTTGTACTGTAACTGACACTTTACCATTTTCTACTGGCTTAGGATTATCAGCTATGTGATAAACAATATTTGTATCACCATCTTGAATTATTATATTAGGTATACTTGATAAAGGAACTACCTGTCCGTTAACTGTAACCTTTGTAATATGTGTTCCACTTGGTGGTGTATATGATGTTCCTGTCGCTTTATCTCCAACATTCCCTTGATCAACTAAGTGATTTTGTACTATAGTTTGACCTGTTGTGTCATTTACAACTTTTACATTTACTTTTCCTGTTGAAACCTCTGGCTTAACTGGAGGTACTACAGGTGTTGGTGCGTCTTTTGCAATTATCCATACTACATTTTGTGTACCATCATTATACTTCATAGCTGGAACTTGATATGCTCCTGTTGAAGTTGGTGACACTGGATTTCCATTAACTGTTAATCCAACAACATGATATCCTGGAACATTAGTATATGCTGTATCTCCTGCTGAAATTGGAGTATTAACATCACCTTCATGCTCAGTCATTGGAACCATTATTGTACCGTCTTTAGTTTCAACTACTACTGTTACTTTACCTGTTTCTTGAGTTGGTATTTTTTCTACCACATAGTGTACTGTGTGATCAGATTCTGTATTAGTTATAGCTGGTATATTACTATTTCCTGTTGTAGCTGTTGGTGTAACATTATTATTATCAACTGTTACTTTTACTATTTTATATCCTTTTGGCACTGTTATTCCAGTTCCAGTTACTGTTCCTCCTGCTGGAGTTACAACTGTTTTAGGTTGAATCTGTGGAATTTCCTTACCATCTGGAGTTGTTACTATTATTGTTGTTTTATAAGTTTTTGGAGCTACATCTGAAACGTTATATACAATGTGATTTTCTCCATTTGTGGCATTTAGTGTTCCATCAGCAACTTCTGTTTTATAGTTATTTAATGACATTTCTTGTCCGTTAACTGTTACACTTGTTACTGTATATTTACCATTACTAATAGCATCTTGAACTGTTTGTGAAGGCTCTCCATTTGTACCAATCTTCTCATTAAAGTATCCTTTAGTATTCGGTATTGTTGTTGTTGGTGCCTCTAATTGTGACACTACTTCACCTTTACTATTTACTAAGTTTACTGTTACATCTAATGAGGCACTATTTGGTGCTATTGTATAAGTTGTACTGTTATTTGCTGTTCCAAGTGTTCCTGGTACTTTGTAACTATCACTTTCTGTTGTAGCTGCTTCTTTACCTACTTGATTTGTTACTTTTACAATATGATATCCTTTTGGTGCTACTGGTGTTGCTAAAGCTGTTCCATTTTCTGTTACCGCTTTTTCACCATCTGTACCTAACTTTGATGTTTGTGGTGCAAGATTACTTCCACCTTCATAGTTTCCTGCATTATCACTTGTTATTGGTATTATTGTTCCATCTGGATTCTGTACTTGCACTTTTACTGTGTTTTGCACTTTTATTGCAACACTTGAACCTTTTTCTCTAACGTTATAAATTATATGGTTTAATCCATCTGCTGCATCAAGTGTTCCATTAGCAATTTCATTTTGATAATCTTTTAATGATATTGTTTTTCCATTAATTGTTACACTAGTTATTGTGTACTTACCACTATTTATTTCTGATTGAATACTTGTTTCTGGACTACCATTATCCCCAATTTTTTCATTAAAGTACCCTTCAGTACTTGGTATTGTTATTGTTGGTTTTTGTAATTGTGAAATTACATCACCTTTACCATTTACTAAGTTTACTGATACATCTAATGATGCCATTTTTACAACTTTAATAGTTACATGTGTTGTTTCTGGTGTTGTTTCACTATCAGATGTTTTTGTGTGTAATGTTGTTACACCATCTTTAGTTGTAATTGCAGGTGTACCAATATTAGATGTAGTTGAAACAATTTTATATCCTTTTGGAATAACTATTGTACCTGTTACATTTGTATTAGGACTAAATGTTCCATCTGATGTTTCTGGATTATTTATTGGAGTATTATCATTAAATATTTTACTACCATCATTAGTTTCAATAGTATAAGTAACTTTATCAACTGGTACAACATTGTACACTACATGATTTTCTCCATTTGCTGCATTTAATGTTCCGTCTGCAACTTCTGTTTTATAATCATTTAATGACATTTGTTTTCCATTAACTGTTACACTTGTTACTTTGTATTTACCTGAGTTAATATCATTAACTATTGATGTTGTTGGTTCTCCATTTGTACCAATCTTCTCATTAAAGTATCCTTTAGTACTTGGTATTGTTGTTGTTGGTTTCTCTAATTGTGAGATCACTCCGCCTTTACTATTTACTAGATTTACTGATACATCTAATGATGCACTATTTGGTGCTATTGTATAAGTTGTATTACTACTTGTTGTTCCAAGTGTTCCTGGTACCTTATAATTATCACTCTCTGTTGTTGGTGTCTCTGTACCTACTTGGCTTGTTACTTTTACAATATGATATCCTTTTGGTGCTACTGGTGTTGTTAAAGCTGTTCCATTTTCAGTTACTGCTTTGTCACCTGGTAGCCCTAATTTTGATGTTTGTGGTGTAAGATTACTTCCACCTTCGTAGTTTCCTACATTATCACTTGTTATTGGTACTATTGTTCCATCTGGATTTTGTACTTGTACTTTTACTGTATTTTGTACATCTTGTGTAACATTATAAACTACATGGTTTTCTCCATTTGCTGCATTTAATGTTCCATTTGCAACTTC
>JBOFRC010000440.1:0-20927 GCA_051650825.1 Sarcina sp.
AATTTATTAGAACACTTATTGAAACTTATGTATACTTATATAAATACTATCGCTAATTTATTTTTGTAATTTTAGAAATATTTTTTTTATTATTTTGTTTATTATTTTTAAATAAATTAATATAGATTTTATAATTAAAGTTACTTTTTATTATTAAAATAAAACTCTATTATTATAATATTTACTTATAAATTAATAAATTTAATGTTTTTCCACCTAAAAACTAATATTATATGGATATATTGAGTAATATTGCCATTTATTTTATAATTGATTTAGATAAAATAAACTTATGAGGAGATATATTCTAATGAATCTAAATCGTAATAACTGGCTTATGCGCAAATTACAATCTACAGTTCAGCATTATGATCATGAAAAATACTGGTCTAGAAGGGACAAAGTAATTAACCCAGATTGTAAAGTATCAAAACTCTTAAAAATTTGGTATTTATACTATATAAAAAGATGTGATGCATTTCACAATGCCTCTTTTGGTACTGATTTAAATAGTGGAGCAACATTCAAATCACATCCAAATTTAATACATCATTTAAATGGAATTATAATATCTCATTATGCAAAAATTGGTCATAACTGTACAATTTATCAACAAGTGACTATTACTCAAGGTTATGAGGGTGAATCTGCTACTATTGGTGATAATGTAATAATTGGTGCTGGCGCTAAAATACTAGGTAATGTCAAAATAGGTAATAATGTTAAAATAGGCGCTAACTGTATTGTTGTTGAAGATATCCCTGACAATTCAACCGTTGTTTTAAATAAACCAAGAATTATAGTAAAACAACAAGCTGCTAGCTAAATACTAAAACTTTAAATTAAACTATACATAGACTCACTCAAAATATTATTTTATTTATGATAAATAATATATCCTATTTACTTTAGAATATTAAAAATACATCACACAAATTGATGTAAATAAACTAAAAAATTGGAAGAACTTCGCCTTATTATTACGCTAATTTTGAGAAGAAGTTTTTCTTTCATAGTTTAAATTTCTAGTATATTACTTTCTATATTTATATATACTATTAAATTTACAAAAATCTATTAAATTTATCCAAAACATAAAAAGCTATAAGGTACCCCTCATAGCTTAAAAATTAGATTTCACTTTTCTTTCCTTTTCTTCAATGTATTATTAATATGTTGAACTATAAGAGAAGCAAGAATAACACCAATAGCAATACCTGCTGCTGTCTCAAAAGTACTAATACCATATGAATTAAATTGTTCCATGTTACCTGTTAAAAGTCCTGTCATAGTATAAAAAAGTCCACCTCCTGGAACTAATGGTATTATCCCTGGAAGTAAAAATACTGTAGCTGGAGATTTTAGATTTCTTGCCAATATTTCAGAATAAAAAGTAATTAGTGCACTACTTATTGTTGTTGCTAAAAGTATATTATTAAAAATATTATTAACTATTATATAAGCCGTTATAGTAAGCAGTCCTCCTATAGTCACAACTACTAATTTATCTCTTTTAACATTATAAACTAACGCGTATCCAAGAGCTCCTACACCACATGCTATTATTTGTATTATATCTCGCATTTAGACAACACCTCCTAAATATAACGCAATAGCAAATCCAAATGTAATTGCTACAGTTATAAGAGCAGTTTCAACAAGCCTAAATGTTCCTGCAAGAATATCTCCTGATAACATGTCTCTAAATGCTGTTACCATTGCCATTCCTGGAATAACAAGCATAACATCTCCAATTATTATTTTATCCACATTTACTCCTATACCTACTTTCACAGAAAGTATTGCAAGACATCCTATTATAAAAGAAATTATAGCTGTAAAAACTATAGGATTCACAAAAATCTTTTTTATATATTTGCTTATTACAAAAAATATTACTGCAATAATCCCTACAGCTAAACCATCTCGTAAATTTCCTCCAAAATAAATACAAAAACCAACTGCTCCTAAGATTCCTCCAATTAAATTTTTCTTAGTAGTTGAAAAATCAGATAAATCAACATGACTTAGTTTATCTTTAACTTCATCATAACTCGGCTTGTTATGACAAACATATCTTGATAAACTATTCAGTTCTTCTAAACTTTTAAGATTTATATCACTAGAATAAATTCTTCTATTTTCACTATAAGCATGTCCCTCTGCATTCCTTATAGTAGTAATTATTAAAGTTTTAATAGCAAAAACATCTACTTTTACTATGCCATAGCTTGTACAAATTCTTATTATGGTATCTTCAACTCTATTAATTTCAGCATTACACTTTAGCATACTTTCCCCTATATCAAGTGCGATGCTTAGAATATTTTCCATTTTCATCTTTTAAAATTTATCCTCCACTTACATTTTATTTATATATATATTTTCTTATTTTTCTCGATGCTTTACTTTGAGAAATATTTAATACTTTAGCAACCTTATATGAATTCCTATATTTGTTATATGCAGTTAAAATAAGTATCTTCTCAAAGCCTTCTAGGTACTCTTTTAATGTTGGAATTTTTAAATCATTTTTAGGATATTCTACTTGTTTATTTTCCAAAAACTTAGTAATATCTTTTAATAAAATTGTATCATCTACTGTTGCTATAATTATTTTTTCTACTATATGTTTTAACTCTCTTATATTTCCTCGCCACTCATATTTTTTAAAGTATTCTATAGCACTATCCTCAAATGTCTTTTTCATATTATATTTTTCATTGAATATTTTTGTAAAGCTCTTTATTAAAATAGGTATTTCTTCCTTCCGATTTCTAAGTGGAGGTAATTCCCACTCAACTACATTTAATCTATAATATAAATCTGCCCTAAACTCCCCTTTATTTACCATCGCTTTTATATCTTTATTTGTTGCTGCAATAATTCTTATATCAATTTCTTTTTTTATGCTACCTCCAACAGGTATAAAAGTTTTATTTTCAATTAATTCTAATAACTTCCCTTGAGATGCTAAAGGTAAATCTCCTATTTCATCTAAAAATAAAGTTCCTTTATCAGCTAATTCAACAAGACCTATTTTTCCATCTCTCATAGCTCCTGTAAATGCTCCTTTAGCATATCCAAAAAGTTCTGATTCAATCAAATTTCCTGATAATGTTGTGCAGTTTATAGTAATAAAAGGATTGTTTTTTCTTTCGCTAAACTCATGTATAAACTTTGCACATGTAGATTTCCCTGTACCTGATTCACCTAACAATAAAACTGTAACATCAAACTTTGCTACTCTTTCTAAATTCTCATATTCAACTAAATCATTTATATTAGCTTCATTACTATTGGCCAACTCTACATCTTCAATTGAAAAATATGGATAATTACTTTCAGTATTTAATATTTCTATCACAGTCTGAATTATCATCGTTATTTCACCATTAAAATCTAAAATTGGCTTTGCATTTAAAAACAGCTTTTTTCCATATATAGTTTCCTGAAATAAAGATACTTCTTCATTTTTTTCTATAACTATAGGAATTATTTCCTCCCCCTTTTTTATTGTATTTTTTATTATCGTAAAATGCTTACCTACAATCTCTTGAACATCTAAGTTATAGCTTTTACCAAACGCCTCATTACAGTATAAAATCATCCCGTTTTTATCTGTAACAAATATTCCATGATAAATTTCATCTAATATATTCTTATAAATACTTTTATTACCCATTGAAAATCACTCCATTCCCCATGATGCTTGTTATTATATAGTATACAATCTATAATAAAAAAAATAAATTTTTCTTAGAAAATTCATTTTTGACTTAATATTATTTTACATCCTATACTAAAAATTCATTTTTGACTTAAAATACTTTAGGTCATTCAAAAAAAACTTTTTATCTGTTTCTTATTTATATCCTCTCTATGCTATTTTAATTTCTATATAAAATATAACTTTAAAAGACTTTCGCTATTATAACTCCTAAATACTTTAAAACTAAGCTATTTATTAATCTCATATTAAAATTGCAAAACAATTTTTTCTATGCTCCTCTCATTTTGGCACATTTTTTGCTGCTGTTATTCCTTGAAAATATTTTACGAAAGAAGAGTGATACATATGTGTACTGGTTTAACTTTAACTACTAAAGACGGAGAACATCTATTTGGGAGAAATATGGACTTAGAATATTATTTTGGACAATCAGTAGGTATAATCCCACGAAATTATACTTATACAAACATAGCTAATAAAAAAACTGAAAAAACTCAATATGCAATCATCGCAATGATTAGTATGATGGCTGACCATCCTATGCTATCAGATGGAATGAATGAAAAAGGACTTGGTATAGCTGGTCTAAATTTTGGTAATGAATTTGGTGGGCTAGAAAAGAATTTTTCAAAAGATAAAATTAATATTCCTGCATTTGATTTTATGCTTTGGATATTAGCAAACTTTGATAATATAGAAGATGTTAAAAAGAATGTACTCAAAGTTAATTTAATGGATATACAAATAGATGAAAAAATACCTAATGTTTGTCTTCATTGGATTGCTTCAGATAAATCTGGAAGAAGTATTGTAATTGAAAAAACTAAAGAAGGAATGAAAGTTTATGACAACGAGGTTGGAGTTTTAACAAATCCACCAACATTTGATTGGCAACTTACTAATTTAAGACAATATACAAATACAATTCCTACTCAAATTCCTAAAACAATGTGCAGTGACAAAGAATTAACCCCAACCGGTAGAGGGGCTGGACTAATTGGTTTACCAGGAGATACAACAGCACCATCTAGATTCATTAGAGCTGCTTTTCTAAGAAACTTCGTTTTACAAAATGAAGATGTGTCTCTCGGAGACTATTTTCACATTATGGATAATGTTGCAATGGTGAAAGGGTGTGCTAAAAATGATGGAATAAATGAATTTACACAATATACTAGTTGTATGAATCTAGAAAATGGCACTTACACTTATAAAACATATAAAAGCCTTAGTCTCACCTCTATAAATTTATTTAATGAGAATCTTGATTTATCAGATATTAAGCTATTTAAATATGAAGATAACTTAACTATTACTCACTTAAATTAATATTTTAAATTTAAATATTAGAATATAAACATCAGTAGTTCACGCTCTTGTCTTATGAAAATATATACTCAAAGAATAACTTTTAATAAAATAACCCCTAAATCATATAAATATAGATAATTGTAACTATATTGCCATAATTTAGGGGTAATATTTTGACCATCTAAATCTATTATAATTTCTTTAATAACTAATATTCTTACCTGCTAGAGATATTAGCTGTTAATTAACTACTACCTAAAATTAAATTATAAATAAACTCTATGTTAATAAAAACAAATTTTCAACTTAGTAGGAAGTGATATTATGGAAAAATATTTAAAGTTAGCTTTTTCCCATATCCCTGGATATAGATCTAATGAAAAAGCAAATAAAATAATTGCTACAATTTATTATTTAGGCTTCACACTATTTCTTATAATAAGTCTTCTTCTTAAAGTCCCAACTGCTCAAGCTCTCAAGTTATTTATTGCAGGAATAACTCTTCCATTTATACTATTTTTACTAACAGATAGAGCATCTAAAAATTTTTAGATGCTCTAAAAAACTATTTAATTAATTAAATATTATAAGTTATTTTTAAATTCAAAACAAATAATTTATTCAGTTTATTACGCTTTTGCAAAGCTTTTTTCTTCTATACTAATATCAAGTTTTGGATCAACATAAATATCATGTATATCAACCTCTATCTCATGATTTTCATTAAACTTTATGTATTTTATAGAAAAATTGTCAAGCTTTATTCCTTTGACATTAAAAGAATTATAAATTTCATTTGCATTAACAGATATAATATCATTTTTATAAGATATTCCATGAATTTCTTCAAATGAATTTATTATATATTTTAATACAATCGTTTTAAGCATCTTTGAACCAATACTCAAAATACTAAAATCTTTAAGCTCAAAATTAACGGTATTCCCCTCTATACTAGCTATATCTAAACTACCTTCAAAGCTTATTTCTTTTTTCTTAAAATTATATACTCCGATTATTTTAAATACATCTGTAATTTCTATGGATTTTACCTTTACCTCATCTTGATGAGTCATAAACTCTAAAATATCATTTTTATCTATACTTACGCAAATATCCTTTAATTTCATAACACTTACTATTATAATTAGGCAACTATTAAATACCTAACTAATAGCCACCTCCTTTTTATAGTGAATTTACTATCGTTTTCTATATATATTTTCTCCTTTTTAATTATTTTTTTCAAATTAGTAAATTCAATCATTTTCTTTTGAATACTCTTTATTTTTAAAAATCTCCAAAAATATTTATTAATTTCTTATTTCTCATATATTGAGAAGCTAAAAGTTATGCAAAATCCTTTATTTTACTATTTAATCATTCACAAAAAAAATCTCCCTAGAAATTCTAGAGAGATCTCCTTATATTAATTTTTTATTGATTCTATATTTTTATATTTCATTACTAACACTAATGTAACTAGCGCACATATTGTATTTGCTATTTGAGTTAATAACATTAACATCGGTACTCCACTTATAGCCATATTAGCTGCTACACACCCAAGACCTATAGTTAATATAAACCAAAACTGAGTGCTTATACCGTTAGCATTCTTACTTTTTATTAAGCTTATAACCTGTGGTACATAACTATATAACAATAATATACTACCTAAAACCTGAAATATCTGCCCCCACACTTGCATTCTTTTCACCGGTCCTTTATTATATTTTAAATCTTATAACTTTACTACTTGTTCTAAATAATTGAATATAATATTCTAAAATTATAATCCCCTTATATCTTCATCTTAGAATAATAATAATAATCCAACTATCATAGCACTTAATAAACTAACTGCACATCCTGCAAACATACTCTTGAATCCAAGTCTTGCAAGAAGACCTTTTCTTTCTGGAGCATAACTTCCTATCCCAGCTACACAAATTGCGATTGATGCAAGGTTTGCAAATCCACATAATGATATAGACATCATCATAGCTGTTCTATAATCTAATGAAGAAATAACCTCTCCAAGTGCTGCGAAACTTACAAACTCATTTAATGCAATTTTACTTCCTAAAAGCTCAGCTGCAAGTGATATATTTTGAGGATCTACTCCCATAAGCCATCCTACTGGCCAGAATACAACTGAAAGTATACTCTCAATAGAAACTCCAAACATTGCAAGTACTCCATTAAGCATAGCAACGATTGCCATCATAGCTATTAAAACTGCTGATACATTTATAACAACTTGAGCTCCTGAACAAGCTCCATTTGAAATAGCACAAATAAGATTTTCATTTTCACCTTTTCCATCCGCTTCAACATTGTCAACTTCTTGAACTTCTTCTACTTCTGGCATAAGCATTTTTGATACTATAATACTTCCTACAGGAACCATCGCTCCAGCTATTAATAAAGCTTCTGCTGGAATTCCCATAGCAACATATCCACCTATGATTGAAGCTGATACACTTCCCATCCCTGAAACAAGTACAAGCATAACTTCTGACTCTGTCATTTTTCCTATATATTTAGCTACTAATAGTGGTGCATCTGTATGTCCTAAAAATACATTAGCAACAGCAACAAAGCTTTCTGCTTTACTAGTTCCTAATACTTTTCCTATAGCTCCACCAATAATTTTAACTACAAATCCAATAACTCCTAAATAATAAAGTGCCCCTATAATTGCTGATACGAAAATTATGTTACCTAAAATTTGTATTCCAAAAATCATTCCTGTTGGTGCTGCCCCATCACTAAGTGTCCCAAATATAAATGCTAGTCCATCTGCTCCGTAAGCAAGAATTTTACTTACTCCATCTGACATGACTTGCAACAGTTTTTGCCCCATCGGAAATTTAATAAGCGCAAACGCTATAACAAATTGAATTACAAAAGCTTTAATCATTACCTTCCATTTAATTTGCTTCTTATCTTTAGAAAAAATATACAAACCTAAAACTAGTACTAAAATACCTAAAACGTTTCTTAATAACAACATATTTAATTCCCCCTTAAATTTTACCCTTAAATTTTGTCCCCTAAGATTCAAGTTGCTAATGGATAAAAGTTTCATCCTTTTCATAGTAACTTTATGATAACGTTTACTTTTTTTATTTATAAAAAGCTACCACTTCTTATTTTCAATATTCAAAAAGTGGTAGCAGTGTTTAACTAATTAAAGTTCTAATGCTGTTTCAAGAGCAACTTTCATCATATCTTTGAAAGTAAGTTGTCTTTCTTCAGGTGAAGTTACTTCTCCTGTTATGATATGATCACTTATTGTTACTATAGCTAAAGCATTAGCTCCATGTAAAGCTGCAACTGTATATAATCCTGCTGCTTCCATTTCTACTGCTGTAGTTCCAACTTTTGCCCACATATCGTAATTTTCTAAATAGTGGTTATAGAATGAATCTGATGTAAATAAACTTTCCATTCTTGGTTCTAATCCAAGTTTAACCGCATTTTTGTGAGCTAAACTAGCTAGTTTAAAACTTGCTGTTGGTGCAAAATGTGCTCCTTTAAATATATGAGTTGTTGTAGCTGAATCAGTATGTGCTGAAACACCTATAACTAAATCTCTAAGCTTAACATCTGTGTTAATAGCTCCAGCTGTTCCTATTCTTATAAGGTTTTTAACTCCATAATCTTTAATAAGCTCTGTAGCATATATTGAGATTGAAGGAATTCCCATTCCAGTTCCTTGAACTGATATTTTTTTACCTTTATAAGTACCTGTGTATCCAAGCATTCCTCTTACATTGTTATAACATTCTGCATTTTCTAAAAATGTTTCTGCTATAAATTTAGCTCTTAATGGATCTCCTGGTAATAATACTGTTTCTGCTATTTGTCCTTGTTTAGCTTCTATGTGTATACTCATTATTTATTCCCCTTTTCGTTTGTTTATTTATTCCGACAATTTAGTCACTGAATATATTATGCACCAAATTGATAAATTTAAAAATTTAATTTTCAAACCATCGCTCTCATTTGCTACACCATTATTCTATCACGATGTGAAAACGCATACAAATTTTTATTGTCGAATAAACAACTCAATTTGTCGAAAAAGTTAATAACTATTTATATTTTATTTTATAAATACATATTTATATTTTCAAAATGTAAAATTCTATTGTCAACTAAATAACGATATAATAATTCTGCTATCCCTTTAAAATAGCCATTTTTTCATTTTTTATTTTCTAAAACATACAAAAATCAAGTATTTATTAAATTTTTTTAAAATAAAATTTCCCATAAAAAGTATTTTTTATTTATATATATGTATATTTATTTAATTTAAATATATCTGTAACGCATAATAATTTAAATATTAAAATTCCGAAAATATACTTTAAACTCAATGAATTCTACGAGATAAATATAGACTCAAACCCTTTAAATTAAAGGATTTAAGAACTATATTAATTTTTAAGATTACTAACTTTATCACTTTATTTCTACCATTCAAATTTAACACAAATTGGAATTTATCCAAAAATTCAAATTATTAAAAGAATATATTATAATTTATAGAATATAAAAATTTAGTCTAAACTTATTTCTTAATTAGGTACTCCATATCTTTTTCATATTTACTCCTTAGGTCAAAAGGAGAGGTGATTAAAGATTTTTTAAAGAAGTCACCATAATATTTTTGTGTATTATACATGTAAATAACCCATGTCTTTCCAAGCTTTTTATATGCATCTTCTATATCTTTCTTCACATGCTCTATTTCATAATCATCAAAAACATCACCAATTAATCTATCATTCAATTCACATTTCAAATGCAAAATAGACATTATAACCTTTGTAAAATCATCGCCACTAGCTAAAGATGGATTAGACATAAGTTCTATCATAAGATTCAAATTTTCTTGTAGCATCACTCTTAATTCATCAATATTGACCCTATCCATATTAATACAATACGTATTTTCATCTAGAGTTTCATAAAGCTTTTCAAAGTCAGAATGATTCCAATGGGGCTTTATCAAAATTTTATCTTCTAATTTAGTTATACAATCATCATAACTTACAAACTTATCTAATAAGGAATTTCCAAATTCATTATAAAATAAACCTATCAATAAATTATTTTGTTTTTCTATTTTTTTTCGTTCTGCTTTATTCATTAAATGATTTAAAATAAATCCAGTTGCTAAAGTATTAGCTGGCATAGTCGCAATCCCCATCATAATAGCGTCTGTAATACCAGTTATATTACCAAAAAAGAAATAATATCCTAAATAAAAAACTGCTGTCAAACCTAAAAGCTTCAAAGTTGTTTTGATTTTTTTGATATCTATACCAAACATAAATTCCACCTTATATAATAAATTACCTTATATAATATTATGAAACTCTTTTTATTGTCACAAATAAAAAAATCACACTAAACTTTTATTTAGCATGATTCACTATGTTTTTCTGATAGCTAGTATTTATTTATAAACGCTATTTTATATTTAAATTGCTAAAATAGCATCTATATACAATCTATTCTTTTATATTAAAGATTACCTGCACCAGCTGGTTGCTTACCATATCTATCTGGAACTATTCTTTTTCCTTTTTTCTTTCCTTTAGCTTGTTTTTCTTCTATTAACTTTTTCATTATTTCTAAATTTTTATTGCTCATATATAATTCCTACTTTCGTATATTTTAATTTTAAGAATAAAACTAGATACTAGTATTACACGAGTTTTAGAAATATGCAATAACTTTTTTATTTAATATACTTAACCTTTTTCTCTAAAGATTCTATTCTATATAATAATCTTCTATATTTATCATCTAAATCATTTACCTTATCTATATATGATACTCAGCCTATAATGCACTTTCTACTTTTTATGCAAAATTTCTTGTAACTCTTCTATCTTATATATAGGCTTTTTTGAATGAATTGCCATATGACAATTAGGACATACAGGAACTAAATCTGTAATTGGATTTAATTTGTATTCTTTCTTTATACTGCTTAATGGCTTAATATGATGAATGTGTATTTTATTTTTAAATTCTTCACCATAAAATTTTTCAAAATTAAACTTACAAATTATACAGCTTATTTTCCCTTTGTTTCTATCTTTATAATATTGGATACATATATTTCTTGCTTTTGAATCTCTTTCATACATATTTACTGAAACCAAGCATCTACTACCCTCTAAGTATATATTTTCTAAATTAGTAATTTCAATTAAACGTTCTCCAGTATCCCCATAATAATTAGTTATCTTTTTCTCCTCAACAAGCTCATCTATTGCAGCAATTATATTACTTCTCAATATCCAGACAAATCTTTTTGTATTAATATCTCTAGTACCTAAAAACATTACATGCCAATAATTAAATTTTGAAGTATCATCTCTTTGTCTTGGTGCATCTAAATTTAAATATTTGACAATTTTCTTCCCTAACCGTCCTACTCTTAAATTGTATGTATTATATTTAATTTTAGTATCATGTTCTAATTCAATGCCTGTACATGCATAATTTTTTTTATTATACATTACCATAAATAAATTTAAATCTTCCTTTTTTACAACTTCAGCATTTAACAAAAGCTCTTTCCATTTATCTTTAGTTATATTAACATCTTCATTAAACTCAATCTTAGTAAAACTCGCCATTCATGATCACTCCTTATTAATAGTAAGTGTCTTTCTTTATTAATTCTATAATTTCATGAAAAGTCCTTTTAAAAGCTTAAGAAAATTCAATAAAGTTATTATTAAAGTAGAACTATCTTTAGCTTCTTTATAATACAATAAGTTATCATAACTTTTTATAGGAGTATTCTAATGTATGACTCAACGAAATCTAAATCTATTATAAAGCTAATAAATAAAGTTTTATGGCTTATAACTTTAATTTCTTATATACTCATAAGCTTTATCACTCGAGCATGGCATATTACTTGGGTAATATTTTTCTTACCGCAAATTATAACGTTATTAGCTGAAATTATATTCATAATGAAAGAAAAATAATTTCAATATCTGATTAAATCGCTTTATAACTTTATATCAAGTAAGATTAAAAAGAGTCATTTCTGACTCTTTTTAATTTCTTATATTTTATAAAATTGATTACTTACACCTTCATCTAATAGTCTTCTAGAGTATTCTTTAGCTAACTCTAATGAATGCAATTTATATGAACCACATTGTTTTTCATTTGCAGCTGGAATTTCTTCTTGTTTTAAAATTTCTCCTAATGCATAATTTAATGCTTCTATAGTTTCATCAACTGTAACTTCTCCAAATGTCACCATATAAAATCCTGTTCTGCATCCCATTGGTGAAATATCTATAAGTTCACTAAGCTTGTCCCTCATGAATGTAGCAAGGAAATGTTCTAATGTGTGAATTCCTTCAATCTCTAACATTTCTTCATTTGGTTGCACAAATCTTATATCAAATTTAGTAACTATATCTCCTTTTTTTCCTTTTAAAACTCCTGCTTCTCTAACATATGGAGCTGAAACCATTGTGTGATCTAATTCAAAACTTTCTACTTTTTGCATATCTATTACTTCCTTTCACTTCTTATATATTATTAAATAAAATTTTTAAATTTATTTCTAAAAAAGATTTTTACTAAAATATCTATCACCTCTATCTGGTAATATAACAACAATATTTCCTTTATCTATTTTGTCCGCTATCTTAATTCCTGCAACTAGAGCTGCACCTGATGAAGAACCAGTTAAAATCCCTTCTTTTCTTGCTAAATCTTGACTTTGTTTAAAGGCTTCTTCATCACTAACTTTTATAACATCATCAACTAGTGATAAGTCTAAAATCTTAGGTATAAAATTATTACCTATTCCTTCTATCTTATAACTTCCATGATCCCCCCCTCCAATGATAGACCCTATAGGATCTGCTAATATAGCTTTAATATTTTTATTTTTTTCCTTTAAATATCTAGTAACTCCTGTAAAAGTTCCTCCGCTCCCAGCACCCGCAACTATATAATCAACTTCTCCATCTAAATCTTCATAAATTTCTTTACCAGTACCTTTATAATGCGCAAAAGTATTGCTTTCATTTTCAAACTGCTTTAAAGAAACTGAATTTTCTATAGTTTTTAATAATTCTTCTGCCTTTTTAATTGCTCCTTCCATTCCATCCTCTTCTGCTGTATTTATAATCTTTGTACCATATGCTTTCATAATTATTTGCTTTTCTATTGAAAACTTATTAGGTACAACAAAAATCACTTTATATCCTTTATTTAATGCTCCAATAGCAACTCCTATACCCGTATTTCCAGCTGTTGCTTCTATAATAGTACTACCTGTTTTTAAAACTCCCTCTTTTATGGCATTTTCAACCATTTCTATACCTATTCTATCTTTGCAACTTCCACCTGGATTTTGTCCTTCTAACTTCACAAAAAGATTTACTCCATCTTTTATATTAAGATTATTCAACTTTAGCAATGGTGTATGTCCTACTAGCTCTCGTATGTCATTATAATATTTCATATCTAGCTCCTTCTATAGCATTTAATACATCTTCTAATAAATCATCTTTATCTTCTATTCCAACTGAAAGTCTTATTAAATTATCAGTTATCCCTGCTTTTTTTCTTAATTCCTCAGGGATTGCTGCATGTGTCATTGTAGCTGGATGGCATACTAAAGATTCCACCCCACCTAAACTTTCTGCAAATGTTATAATTTTAAGATTTTTAATTAATTTTTTATAATCAATTTTTTCACTTACCTTAAATGATATTATGCTTCCAAAACCTGATGCTTGATTTTTCTGAATTTCATGACCATTATGACTTTCAAGCCCTGCATAGTAAACTTTATCTATATATTTATTTTCTTCTAATTTTACAGCTATATATTTTGCATTCTCCTCATGTTTTAACATTCTAAGTCCTAAAGTCCTAATACCTCTTATAAGTAAAAAGCTATCAAATGGTTGTAATATCCCTCCTGTAGAGTTTTGTATAAACTTAATTCTTTCTGAGAGTTCAGAATCTTTAGTTACTACAAGCCCTGCTACTAAATCACTATGTCCTCCTAGATATTTAGTAGCTGAATGTAATACTATATCTGCACCTAATACTAAAGGATTTTGAAAATATGGACTCATAAATGTATTGTCCACAATTAAATAAACTCCTTTTCTTTTAGTGATTTCTGAAACAGCTTTAATATCAACAATATCTAACAGAGGATTAGTTGGTGTTTCAACATAAACTGCCTTCACACTCTCATCTATTTTCCCTTCTATTTCATCAAAACTATTAAATATCTCATAATTAATACCAAAGTTTTTAAATACTTTATCTAAAACTCTAAAAGTCCCTCCATATAAATTATTATTTATAAGTACTTTATCTCCTGTTTTAAAAAGCATTAATACAGCTGTAATAGCAGCAAGCCCTGATGCAAATGCAAACCCATCTTTTCCACTTTCAAGGTCTGCTATAAGTTTTTCAAGAGCTTCTCTTGTTGGATTTCCACTTCTTGAATACTCATAATGAACCTCTTCTCCTATTCCTGTTTGTTTATAAGTTGATGTTTGATATATCGGTACATTCACCGCACCTGTTGCCTTGTCACTACTTATTCCACCATGTATTAAAATTGAATCTTTTCTCATTTTTTATTCCTCCCTTTATCTGTAAACATTTTCATTGTATTTTATAAGGCTATTATATTGAATTGTCTTTTTTCAATTTTCTAATATATTTTATTTATTATATTTAAACTTTTAACTAGCAGATATTTGACCTGTAGCTAAGAGATATATAGCTATTATTGCTCCTACAACTATTACTAATGCTATTATCCATTCATATTTTCTCTCAAATAATTTTTCTTTTCTCTCTTTCTTATTCCAAGCATATAATATTAAACCTGCTGCAAATAGAATAAGATTTAGTAAAATATATTTTATATCTGCTGCATACACAAGCCATACTGTATAAATAACTGAAATGATAGCAACTATTGAATCTTTAATTTTCATACTTAACTTAGCCTTTGCTAAATCTTCTTTAACTGTTACTTTTAAGAAATATAATGCACTTAAAAAATAAGGAATTAAAGTAGCTGTTGATGCTATAGAATATAAATTTTGATAACTATTATTAAAGAAATATGAGAACAATAACCAAAGTTGAGTAAATCCAGTTGTTAAAATTACTGACCATATTGCTACGCCATTTTTATTTTCTTTTTGTAAAAACTTAGGCATTAGATTATCCTTTGAAGTTGAATATGGCATCTCTGATATAATTACAGTCCATCCAAGTAATGCACCAAGTATCGAAATAATAAGAGTAATATTTATAAGTACTGCACCCCATTTACCTACGACTGCTTGAAGAATATAAGCCATAGATGGATTTTGTAGTCCTGCAAGTTCTGGTCTATTTAATACTCCAAATGATATGATGACAACTAGAATATAAATACTGATTATTCCTATAAGCCCTATTATTGTTGCCTTTGCAACATCTGAAGTTTTTTTAGCTCTTCCTGATAAAACTACGGCTGCTTCAATTCCACCAAAAGCCCAAAGTGTTGCAATCATTGTATTTTTAACTTGATGGAAAACACTTCCTAATGAGCTTGTACCATAAAATTGAAAATGTAATTTATTTATATGCATTGCTACAAGTCCAATAATGATAAATACTAAAATAGGTATTATTTTTGAAACTGTAACTATAGAATTAACTATAATAGCTTGTCTTACTCCTCTCAAAATCAATATTGTAATTAACCAAATTAATATTGATGCTGCAATTATCGAAGCTAAATTATTTCCATTTGGATTAAAAATATTAAAGAAATATGCCATAGAACCAAATACTAAAGTTGCATATGCGGCATTTCCAAAAGTTGAGCTAAGCCAGTATATCCAGGCTGCATTAAACCCCATATAACTTCCAAATCCCACTTTGCTATACCTGTATATTCCATTTTTCAATTCAGGTTTTTTATTTGATAATCCTGCATAGACAAATCCTAGTGAGAATATCCCTATACCCGATACTAGAAATCCAATTAATATTGCATAAAGTCCAGCCCCTTGTGCAAGTTGAGATGGTAGTGAAAATATACCTCCACCAATAACTCCTCCCATAACTAACATAACCAAACCAAACAACCCTAGTTTTTTACTTTTCATTTTGAACATCCTTTCATTTTTTCATATAAACTAAATCATTGGAAACTTTAAGCTATTTTAAGTTAATGGAAAAAATAAAAATACCCCTGCCTCTAACTTTAGAGGCAGGAGTATTTTCCCGCGGTTCCACTCTAATTATATATCATCAAATAAACATATCTATACAGAAATGACTGAATAAATATATCTTTTAAAATACATATCTTAAATTTCAGGTACTGACATACCCTAACCCTATAACATGAGTAACACGCTACCGTCTACTTAAATTTCGAGGTAGAGCTCAAAGATGCATTCACAAAACTTCCATTAAAATCTCTTTACAGCTAAGGGAGATTCTCTCTGATAATTTTCATTTTGCTACTGGTTCTTATCATAGCTTTTAAATTTTCGTTCGATTCATTTGATTACTATATTACTTTCTTTTAAAAATTTTTCAAACCGCTCTAATAAATAAATTGTTATTAAATAACCCATTAATTTAATGATATATTTAATTAATGGGTTATTTTTTATTAAAACGCCAATAAAATATCATTAAAAAATTTTTTTGAATATTTTTAATACTCTTTTTAATAGCATGCTAACTTTCATTATCATCAGCATTATTTTTAGGTCTTATAAATTCAAATTCAAACCTTCCATTTGCTTCAATTGACGCTTCAATTTCTTCATATAAAGTGTACTCTATATCAGCTATAGCCATAACTTTCAAAAAACATTTTGCCCTAGTCATTGCGGTAAATAACTTATTTCTATAAGCTATTGAACTCTCATTTTTAGCAATTTCTTCTACTCCAATAACATAAACCATAACTGCTTCATTTCCTTTAGCTCTTTCAATTTTTGATATTGTAATAGCATCATCACTCCAAAATTTATCAGGTTTTAAATTTCCAGTTAATATATTATTCCCTTCTGTTCCCGGAATATAAAAATCTATCTTTTCTAATCTCAATAAATTTGTCAATTCAGTTTTAAGCTTATTAAACTTTTCAAGATTCACTATAAGAATATTTCTTTTATTTAGTCCATCTTTATCTAAATTATCCTTAATTGATTGTACCAAATCCTTTATTAATCGAGGTGTTGAATGATATTTACAAAATTCAATGCAACTACCATGATAAACATTATGGATTGGATTAGGGCTATTTTCTTTTTGTCTTTCTAAAATTACATTTTCTCCATTACGTCTAAAATCTCCCGATATTACAGTATATCCTATATCTTCCCAATCTTTCTTTGTGGTATAACCTGTAAGCATTCCTCCCTCTCTAAAAAATCCCATTCCTACAGCGTGAGCTGTTGTCAAAATATCATAAGGCGTCCTATAGCATCTCTTCATTATTTCAGACTTCTTAGCTCCCCCTTTATATAGCCCTCTAACTATATTTTCATCTCCAAATAATTCTTTTCCTGATGGTTTTTTAGTATCATTTAAACTTTGCAGTTCATCATATGCCCATACTATTCTTCTATGCATTTTTCCCTCTTCATCTACAATTGGTTTTATAGATCTATATGCCATATAATAAAATGATTGTTTTCCCTCATACTTAAATTCATCATTTCCTACTAGATCTTGTCCTTCATCAATTAGCACAACATCATATATTTCTTTTAAATTTCCTTTTAAGCTTTCTAACAAATGTTTAGAAATTATATTTATACTAATATCAGGTGTGGTATATCCACTTCTCATCTTAGATATATCATTGACAGTTAAAGCTCTTTTTCCATTTGCTTCTGCTATACTTTTATAAAATCCACCTCTTGCTTTATTTCCCCAAGCATGTAAAACCTTAATATTAGGACAGTCCTTTAGCCCTACCTTACCGCTACTGAAACCCTTAAGATATCTATCAAGATTATACTCTATCGTTTCATATAAACTCTGTGTAAAAAAAGTTACTACTATCTTAAGGTTTGAATTTCTTAAACCCATAATAGCTGCTTTTTGGCAAAGTAATAATGTTTTTCCTGAACCAGCAATTCCTCTGATTCTTTGTGGGCCTCTAGCTATTATTTTAGCTATTTTTTCCTGTTGTATATCAAGCTCATATAAAGTTTCCTTAACTTTATTTGCAATCTCACCTTTTTCTCCAATCACATAGTCTTTTTGTTCTTCAACATGTAAATCTTCATGCCCAAGAACAGACATTGCTAAATTAAATACATTGTCATTTATATATCTACTACTATGAAGATTACTACAAAAACAACACTTATCAAAAAGCTTTTTCTTGCTAAGCTCATCTTTAAAAATAAAATTATCCAAATTATTTCTATAAAACTTATCTAACCCTTTATCACAAAATTCTGTTCTTGTAATCTTAGGTAATGCAACCAAAGTTTTAATATTTATACTATTTCTTAGCTCTCTTTGTATGTCAAATCGTGCTTTAAATTCATATCCATAATCTTCAACTTGATTAAATGGAGTAATAGTTTTAGAATAAAAATCTTTCATAAACCATATTCCTCCATCAATTCCGACAATATTATCTATAGAAATTCCTTTAACCTCAATAACATAAAAGCCAAGCTCTTTATCTAAAAGAATAATATCTGGTTCTTTTCTACGTTGTCCTAACTCTCTAAAAAGAGGATATCTTGAATAGGCTAGTACATCCCTTCCACTAAAAGAAGTTTTTAAAGAATTCCAAACAACCTCCTCCGCACTTCCTCCTATTCTATTAAAATCATCGCCTTGTATAAATTCTGTCATTTCAAACTCCTTATATATAACTTTCTATAAAGTATATTCTTCCAATATTTTTAAAATATATCAAAAACACTAAAATTTCAAATTTACAATTTATAATTAAATATAATTTTCAAAATAAAAAACAAACAAAATTATTGAACATTCATCTAAATAAAAAAAACATTAAATTTTTTCTAAAATTAACGACAAAAAAGGACACTTATTATTATAAATGTCCTTTTGTTTATTTCTATTTAAGCACTCTTTTTATCATTATTATTTGATTTTTTATCTAATAATTCTGATTCTATTTCTTCAAGTGATTTTCCATGTGTTTCTGGTATACAGTAGATAACAAATGGAATTGCTAAGAATGAGAATACTGCGAATATTCCAAATGGTCCACCAACATTGTTATGGAAAAGAGCAAGTATGATTAAGAAGAATTGAGTAACGATGAAGTTACCTATCCAGTTTGCTGCTGATCCAAATGATGCTCCAACTCCTCTAACACTTAATGGGAAGATTTCTCCGATAAGTACCCAAGCAATTGGTCCCCATGAGATAGCGAATGCGAATATATATATTGCTATAAGAATTATAGTAAATACTGCTGCACTTTCTATGCTCATTGTGTAGTTTATGATTGATAATATTCCAAGTGAAACTCCCATTACGATAGCTCCAAAGATTAATAACTTCTTACGAGGGAATTTGTCCATAATTAAAGTTGCAATTATTGTTGATACAAAGTTAACTATACCAATTCCTACTGAAATCCAAATAGCTAAGCTATCTGAGAAGTGGAAACCTTTGATAAATACTTGTGGAAGATAGTAAATAACTGAGTTAATTCCTACTAATTGTTGGAATAACATGATACCTATAGCTGCTACTAATGCAGGTTTAGCTATTCTAAATAATTCTGCAACCCCACCTTTATGTTCTTGTGAGTGTGCTTTTTTAATCTCATTAAGTTCATCACTAATTTGTGATTTTGAGTAATTAGGTCTTAATTGTATTAAAACACTGTGTGATTTATCTGGGTCACCTGCACTAATAAGGTAACGAGGTGATTCAGGAAGTATTATACTACCAATAAATAATGCTATTGCTGGTATAAGAGCACTTGCTAACATCCATCTCCAGTCAGACCATCCTGCGATGTTATGATTTAAGAAACCAAGGTTAGCTACATATGCAAGTAAGATACCTGCTGTAATCATAAGTTGGAAAAGTGTTTCTAAAGAACCACGTCTTTCTTTTGGTGCAAGCTCTGCTAAGTAAGCTGGTGTTAATGCTGAAGCTGCTCCAACTGCTAATCCTAAGATAATTCTAGCTGTTACTATAATAATAAAGTCAGGCGCGAATGCTGACATTAATGATCCAACGATAAATAATATTGAAGCGATAAATAAAAGTTTCTTACGACCAAATTTATCTGATAATCCTCCAACAGTTAATGCTCCAACTGCTGATCCAATAAGAACTGCAGATGTTACGAAACTTATTTCTCCTACTGTTAGTTGTAATGATTTTTGTATAAGTGGTGAAGCACCTGAAATAATACCTGTGTCAAATCCGAATAATAAACCACCAAGAGCTCCTATAAGGAAAATGATGTTACTATTTAACTTGAATGAACTTTGTCTTTCCATAATAAGCCTTCCTTTCTTCATCTGTATCTAGACTGAAATAACTTCCAATATCTAGTAAACGCTTTCAGTTAAAATAAAAATATAATTGCGTAAACGCTTTCATTGATTAAATTATATATTCCATGAATATATAAATCAAACGGCTCATATATATAATTTTTATAAAATTCCCTGTTATATTAATATTTTGTTAATATTCACTATTATATATTTTTAATCACAGTATTTTCATTGAAAATTCATGCTATGTTCACAAAAATATAATCTTTTTATATACCTCTTTTTTATAACTACGGTAGTAGAAAACGATT
>JBOFRC010000441.1:0-37248 GCA_051650825.1 Sarcina sp.
TTATTTTTTCTCGAGAATATTTTTGCTGTAATACTTGCGATAGTAGGAGCTATAATTATAAAAATTATAGTATCACCATTTCTTGATAAGTTTTTTAGCTCAAAGATACCGTTTTCTTTTTCTAGCATTGAAAGTATAACTAAAATTCCAATGATGAATTTAGTGGCAATCATAACATTCATTTTTCTTTTAGTTAGTTTTGTAATAGCAATTTCTTTAAGAAAGTTAAAGAATTTTGATGTAGTAGAAATTGTTAAGGGGGAGTAAGCTCATGTTAAAAATAAGAGAGTTAACGTATAGTTTTGATAATAAGGTAAATATTTTATCAAATATTAATTTAGATATAGAAGAAGGCGAAATTGTAGCACTAATTGGAAAGTCAGGTGCAGGGAAATCGACTTTGCTAAATATTATAGCTGGATTTATAAATAAGGATAAAGGTAAAGGTAGTGTAATAATTAACGATGTTGAAGTTAGTAATCTTAAGAAACAAGATAAAGAAAAGTTTTTAAGAGAAAATATTGGATTTATATTTCAAAAATATAATCTTTTAAATAATATGGATGTCTTAGAAAATGTACAACTTCCTTTAGAATTTTTAGGAATGGAATTTAATAAAAGATATGATATAGCTTTTGAAAAATTAGTAGACCTTGGAATAGAAGATACACAAGAAATGTTTCCTAAAGATTTATCAGGTGGGCAGCAACAACGAGTTGCTATATGTAGAGCTATAGTAAATAATCCTAAATTAATTTTAGCGGATGAACCAACAGGAAATTTAGATAGTGAAAATGCTAAAAATGTTATGGAAGTTTTAAGACAGATAAATAGACAGTTTAAAACTACAATTTTAATAATTACTCATGATTTAGAAATAGCTCAAATGTCTGATAGAGTTATAAAGATGGCAGATGGAAGGATAGTTTCATGAGAATACGAGATATTTATTATAGAGCAAAACAAAATATTAAAAACAATAAAAAAAGAAGTTTTAAAATTAGTTTTACAGTATTTTTAGCAAGTTTTGTAATAATAATAATGAGTTGCTTATATAGTTTTTCACAAAATATATTTTTAAAGTTGAGCGAAGATACACAAAGCTTAAAAACTATTAATATTTGGGGTGTTACTAATACAAAGGTTAATGGCTTAGTAGATGTTTTTGTTCGAGATGCGGCAAGTGCTTGGGAGTATAATGATGCGAAAAAGTTAGTTGATTCATTTGATAGAAAACTTGGACGAGCATATATATTTAATGAATTAACTCCAGATTTTTCTGTTATTAAGGATGAAACACATACATTTAAAAATCTTCCAGTGGCAGTAAGTTTTAATGAGCTTAAAAGTATAAATAATTTTCAAAGTGGAGCAGCAATAAAAGATATAAATGGTGCTATTGTAACTAAAAAGTTTGTAGAGTCTGCGGTTTTATCAACAAATTTTGAAAATAATAAATATGTATTAGAAACTAAAGATATAGTTGGTAAAACATTAGAATGCACAATTTTAAAAAAAATATTAATTGATGGAAATGCAACACTAGAAGAATTTACTATACCTATAAGAATAGATGGAGTTATTGATAATAGTAATAATATATATGCAAATGATATCATTGGAGATGAAGAAGATAAACAAAAGGTTTTTAATGATTCAGCATTATTACTTCCAATTGAGAGAATAGAAGCAATTAACGAAGAGTTTCAGCTTGATTATCCTTTTAATAATTCTAATATAATTATTAAAGCTAATGATATAAATAGTATGGATGCAATTATAGAGAACATAGATAAAACTAAATTTTCTAAGCAGTCAGAATATAGTAAGTATACTACTTTTAAATATTTAAACTCTTTATTGCAAATAATATTTGGAATTTTAGGGGGAACAATTATTGTTTCTGCAATTATAGGTGTTACAAATATGATGCATTTTTCTTTTTTAAGTAAAGTGGATGAATTTAAAATTTTAAAAATGCTTAGAATCAAAACATTTGATTTAAAGGCAATATATATGTGTGAATTAATCATGCTTATATCAAGTGGAATATTTATGAGTATACTTATAAGCATTGTTCCTATAATGCTTATAAATTCATTGAAAATTATTGTAATTAAATTATTTTTAATTCTTTTTATATTTGGTATTTTTCTTTGCAGTGTAAGTATAATTCCATGTAATAATGTAGTTAATAAAATAGAAGAGTTTAAATAAATATATTTTTTGAAAATGAACAGCACTAACATACCCTATGTTAGTGCTGTTTTTGTATTACTAATACGACTAACTAAGAAATTAGTTTAAATTAATTTATCTTTAAGTTTAGCTTTTATAAAGTAAGTTTGGAAGTCTTAGAGTTTTTTAATCTTAATTTAATCATTAATTATAGGCATAACTTTATTTATAGTATATCTAAATAAAAATTTTATAATGCAAGGGTTTTAATACTTTTTTATAGTTTCATAAGAATTTCAATTTTCTTTTTTATGTGGAGAGTAAACTATGGTTGTTAAATTTATATCAAAAAATTATAAAAATGTTATTTATATGATAAAGTGGCATAAATTCTATACCTTAGGACTTATCAAAATGATAATAAGATATCAAAATGATAAAATATGAACTATATGTGTTAGCTATTTATTCATAAATTACATTATTTATACACATTTATAAGTTCTTTTAGCTTTTTTTAGGTGATAAAAGTTGGCATGTATATTGCTAATTATATAAGTGTCAGTTGGATAAACAAATATTGTAGAAGGAGAGATAGAATTATGGAAAAAATTCAATGGAAAGCTAACACTATGAAGCCTGGTGATAAAGAAGCTTCTATTTCTTTTTTAACTAAAGAAGAAGTTAGTAAGGCTAGAAGATTTCACGAGAGTATAGATGGATATAAGGAAACACCTTTAGTTAAGTTAGATAACTTAGCGAAACATATAGGGATTAAAGGGTTATATGTTAAGGATGAATCATATAGATTTGGATTAAATGCTTTTAAAGTTCTTGGAGGATCATATTCAATGGGTAGATACCTTGCTATGAAACTTGGAAAAGAAAATGAAGAAGTTTTATATCCAGAAATAGTATCAAAAGAAACAAAAGCAAAACTAGGTGATGTTACTTTCTATACAGCTACAGATGGTAACCATGGAAGAGGAGTTGCTTGGACTGCAAATAAATTAAATCAAAAATCAGTAGTTTTAATGCCAAAAGGTTCTTCACTTACAAGACTTAACAACATTAAAGCTGAAGGTGCTGATGCGTCAATTACTGAATTAAATTATGATGATGCAGTAAGATTAGCAGCTAAACAAGCTGACGAAAATAATGGAGTAATGGTTCAAGATACAGCATGGGAAGGATATGTAGATATTCCAACTCATATTATGCAAGGATATGGAACAATGGCTCTAGAAGCTATGGATCAACTTGAGGAATATGGAGTAAAAAGACCAACTCACATATTTATACAAGCAGGAGTAGGTTCATTAGCAGGTGCTGTTCAGGGAGTATTTGCTAGTGAATTTAAAGAATGTCCTATAACAACAGTTGTAGAGGCAAACTTAGCTGATTGTTATTATAAATCAGCAGTAGCAAACGATGGAAAAGCAAGATTTGTTGGAGGAGATATGCAAACAGTAATGGCTGGACTTGCATGTGGAGAGCCAAATATTATTGGATTTGAAGTTCTTAAAAATTATGCTAAGTGCTTCGTATCTGCACCTGACTGGGTATCAACAAAAGGAATGAGAATACTCGGAGCACCTATGAAAGGTGATAGTCAAGTTATCTCAGGTGAATCAGGAGCTGTTACAACAGGAGTTGTTTTTGAAATAATGACAAACCCAGCACTTGCTGATTTAAGAAAAGATTTAAAACTTGATGAAAACTCAGAAGTACTTGTATTTAGTACAGAAGGAGATACAGACCCAGAAAAATTTAAAGAATTAGTTTGGAACGGATTAGTAACAGAGTACGATAAATAATTTTAGTTTAAGTAATTTTAAAAAATATGATTTTAAAACAAGATTTTTGGAGGCGGAAAGTTATGTTAAATCAAAAAAGAAAAGATGAAGTAGTAGATATTTGTAAAGAGTTAATAAGCCATTATAGTCTTTCAGGTAAAGAAGATGGCGTTGTTAAATCTATGAAAGCTAGATTTGAAAACATGGGATTTGATGATGTTCAAGTTGATAAATATGGTAACGTAATAGGTCATATAAAAGGTAATAAACCAGGTAAAAAAATATTATTAGATGGACATATAGACGTAGTACCAGTTCCAGATAAAACAAAATGGTCACATGATCCATTCGCTGGAGAAATAGCTGATGGAAAAATTTATGGAAGAGGAACATCAGATATGAAAGGTCAAGTAAGTGCTATGCTTGCAGCAGCTGCTTACTTTGCTGAAGATATGAAAAAAGACTTTGCTGGAGATATATATGTAGCTGGTGTTTGTGAAGAAGAATTATTTGAAGGTGTAACAGCTAGAGAGATTAGTAAAAACATCAAACCAGATTACGTTGTAATAGGTGAAAGTTCAGAATTAAACTTAAAAATTGGACAAAGAGGTAGAGCAGAAGTTGTTGTTGAAACATTTGGTAGACCAGCTCACTCAGCTAACCCAGAAAAAGGTATAAATGCTGTTTATAAAATGTCTAAATTTATAGAAAGAATTCAAGAAATTCAACCTGTAATTCACCCAGCTCTTGGAAAAGGAATTCTTGTTTTAACAGATATTAAATCATCACCATACCCAGGAGCTTCAGTTGTTCCAGATTACTGTAAAGCAACATTTGATAGAAGACTTGTAGTTGGAGAAACTCCAGCATCAGTTCTTGCTCCTGTACAAAAAATAGCTGATGAATTAATGGCTAAAGACCCAGAAATGAAAATCAAAGTTTCATATTCACATGGTAAAGAAACATGTTATACAGGTGAAACTGTAGAAGCTGAAAGATTCTTCCCAGCTTGGTTATATGAAGAAAATGATGAATTTGTACAACTTGCATTAAAAGGGCTTCAATCAGCAGGAATTAATCCAGAAATCACAGTTTACTCATTCTGTACAAATGGTTCACACTATGCAGGAGAAGCTGGAATTCAAACAATAGGTTTTGGTCCTTCAAGAGAAAACTTAGCTCATACAATAGATGAACACATCGAAGTAGCTCAGTTACACAAAGGAGTAGAAGGATACTACGGTATTTTAAAATCAGTTTATAACAAATAATTAGGAGATGAATTTATATGAAAACATTAATCAAGCATGGATTAATAGTAGATGGTCTTTTAAATAAGCCATATAAATCAGAGCTTCTAATTGAAGATGGTAAAATTGTAAAAATTGCCGAATTAATAGAAGATGAAGTTGATAAAATTATTGATGCTAAGGGCAGAGTTGTCTGCCCAGGCTTCATCGATACACATAGTCACTCAGATTTAATGATGCTAGTAAATCCTTATAATGAAATTAAAATTAGACAAGGGATTACAACAGAAGTTTTAGGTCAAGATGGTATATCTATGGCACCACTTCCAAAAGAGTTTATAAGTCCTTGGAGAAAGAATATTGCTGGTCTAGATGGAGAAACAGATGATATAGACTGGGAATATGAAACAACAGATAATTATTTAAGTATGATGGAAAAAGGTGGAGTAAGTATCAATGAAAGTTACTTAGTTCCTCATGGAAATGTAAGAATGGAAGCTATGGGACTTGTTGATGAACCAGCTACTGAGGAGCAAATCCAAAAAATGTGTGAAATTACAGAGAGAGAAATGCTTGCAGGAGCTTATGGATTATCAAGTGGTTTAATATATATTCCATGTGCATACTCAAGAACTCAAGAATTAATAGAAATGTGCAAAGTAGTTGCTAAATATGATGGTGCATTTGTTGTTCACCAAAGAAGTGAAGCTGATACTATAGTAAGTTCTATGGAAGAAATATTAAGAATAGGAAGAGAATCTGGAGTTAAAATCCATTTCTCACACTTTAAAGTTTGTGGAAAACAAAACTGGAAGTATATTCCTGATATGGAGAGATTACTTGATGAAGGTAAAAAACAGGGCATAAAAATAAGTTATGACCAATATCCATATGCAGCAGGAAGTACAATGCTCGGTGTTATTCTTCCACCATGGGCACATGATGGTGGAACAGATAAGTTAATGGAAAGATTAGCTGATGAAGATTGTAGACGTAGAATGAAGGAAGATATGGCAAACGGTATACCTGGTTGGGATAATTTCGTTCAATTTGCAGGAATAGATCAAATATTAGTTACTAGCGTTAGAACAGAAAAAAATCAAGACCTTATAGGTAAGAGTCTTGAAGAAATAGGAAAAATGAGAGGTAAAGATCCTCTTGATGCAACATTTGATTTATTACATGATGAAGAAAATGCAGTAGGAATGGTTGATTTCTACGGATTAGAAGAACATGTAATTAAATTCTTATCAAGACCAGAACAAAATGTTTGTACAGATGGTCTTCTTGCTGGAAAACCACATCCAAGAGCTTATGGTTCATTCCCAAGGGTACTTGGTAGATATGTTAGAGAACAAAAAGTTCTTACTCTTGAGCAAGCTGTTCACAAAATGACTAAAAAAGCAGCAGATGCTATCGCTATCAAAGATAGAGGTAGTTTAGAAATTGGAAAAGCCGCTGATATAGTAATTTTTAATCAGGATACTGTAATTGATAAAGGAACATTTGTTGATTCAACACAATATCCAGAAGGAATAGATTTTGTTATGGTAAATGGTAAGTTAGTACTTGAAGAGGGTGAATGCAGAAAAATTACACCAGGGCAAGTACTAAGAAGAAAATAATCACTAGTTTTAGTTTAGTTTGTTAGTTTTTTTTAAATTAAAATATATATTCGTTGTAAAAATAGGAGGTACCAGTTATGGCAAATTTAAAAGTTAATATTTTAGGAATGGAATTTAGAAATCCAGTTATGACAGCAGCAGGTCCAGGAGCTAAAGATGCAAATCTAATTCTTAAGGCTGTAGATCTTGGTGTTGGAGGAATTTGTACAAAAACAGTTTCAGAAAAAGCAGCAGATGTACCAAGACCATGTATGGCAAAAACAAACAGTGGTTTCTTAAACACTGAATTATGGTCAGAGTTAACAGTTGAGCATTGGGTTGAAAATGAGTATCCAAGAATTAAAGCAGCTGGACTTCCAGTTATAGTTAGTATGGGATATACAGCAGATCAAATAGCTAAAGTTGCTCCACTTGTTAAACCTTATGCAGATGCAGTTGAACTTTCAACTCACTATGTTGGGACAGATGTACAACCTATAGTTGATGCTATGAAAGCAGCTAAAGCAGCTTTAGATTGTCCAGTATTCATGAAAATGAGTCCACATACAGATATACATGTTATAGCTAAAGCATTAGAAGATGCTGGTGCTGATGGTCTTGTTATGATTAACTCATTTGGACCTTGTATGGCAATTGATACAGAAACAGGTCTTCCAATAATGGGTAGTAAAACAGGATATGGTTGGTTATCAGGATCACCAATAAGACCTTTAGCTATAAGAAACATATATGATGCTTCAAGAGCTATAAAAATTCCAATAATTGGTGTTGGTGGAGTTACTTGTGGTAAAGATGCAGCTGAAATGATGATGGCTGGAGCTTCAGCAGTACAAGTTTGTACAGAAGCTATATTAAAAGGACCAGGAATCTATAAAAAAATTGCTGATGAATTAAATGAGTTCCTAGATTCACATGGATATAAAGATGTAAATGAAATCGTAGGTTTAGCTCATAAAATGGATGCACAAAGAACATTTAAAACAGAAAAAAGAGAAATACCAACAGTAGATCATGATAAATGTGTTAAATGTAAAATTTGTATAACAAGTTGTGTATTTGATGCTATTTCAATCACTGATAAATTAGAAATAGATGAAGATAAATGCTTCGAATGTGGTTTATGCGTAACAAGATGTCCAAAAGATGCTTTAGCTCTTCCTTATAAATAGGATATTTAGCATAAAATAAAGAAAAAATAAATTTTAAAAATAGATAGTAACGTTCTTTAAAAGCAAGATATATCTTTCTTTTAAAGAATGTTTATTATAAATATTACAAATGGAGGAATTCGTAATGAAGGATATAATAAACACAACAAAGGCTCCTGGAGCTATAGGACCTTATTCACAAGCTACAGGAATTGGAAGATTAGTTTTTGTTTCAGGACAACTTCCAATAGATATGGCTACAGGAGAATTAGTTAATGAAATTAAAGGTGCAACTAAAGCATCATTAGACAACATCAAAGCTATCTTAGAAGAAGCTGGAACATCAATGGAGAATGTTTTAAAAACAACAGTTCTTTTAAAAGATATCAATGATTTCGCAGCAGTAAATGAAGTTTATGGACAATACTTTACAAAAGATTGCCCAGCAAGAGCTTGCTTTGCAGTAGGAAAACTTCCTAAAGATGCATTAGTTGAAATAGAAGTTATTGCTTGTAGAGAAAAACACTAATTTAAATTAAAAAAATTAAACTTATTTTTTTAAGATTACTTTTTACCTTATAATTGTTGATCTTTTTATATGAAGGGAGGGACATACATTAGCCCTTTCAAAAAAAGGGACACAACTAATGTATGGGTGCACGTATGTGTGGTTTAGATGAAATTAAATTTAGTAGATATGGTAATTTTCTAATCTACCAACACTTCTATCTGCAATTATTTTAATTTGAAATAATATATAGATAAAAATGTAAAAGTAGATTAGGAGAGTTTAATATCGATTTCGGTATTTTGATTTAAAATTGTTAAATTTTAAAATCAAATTCATATCACTAAAAATTAAACATAAAGATACAATTTAAAGTTTTAAATCAAATACTGGTTATATAATAAACTCCCCTAAATAATAATTTAGGAGATGAATATTATGTTTAATTGGTTTACAAAATTTACACCATTTCAAAAATGGTTTTTTGGAGTATTTTTAGTTGGAGCGATAGTATCACTTTTTCTTCCACTTGCAACAGGAGCATCATGGGCAACTGTATTTGAATTTACGGCTGTATTAGGTATTTTATCTACAATATCAGGAATATTAAATTCTATTTATGTTTGTAGAGCCGAAATTATTTTATATTTTTGGTGGGGGCTTAATACAATTTTCTTTGGTATTCAATGTATACCAGAGCACCTTTATTCAACTTTTTTCTTAAACATATTTATAGTTTTACCAATAATAGTTTGGGGATACTATAAGTGGCATAAGGAAATTAAAGATGCAAAATTAACTGGAGATATTAAAACAGAAGATGATACTTTAGAGATTAAAAAGTTTAGTAAAAAACAATGGGTAGTAGCAGGAGTAATATTTATAGTTGCATGGGCAGCTTATTGTGTATTCGCTATCTTCTTCCCAGATATTTTAAGTTTATTTGGAATTAAAATTCCAATGGATGCTAACTTTATTTTAGATTCTCTTATCGCAGTAGGTACAGCATATGCAGTAATATTAACAGGTACACATAATGTGGAAAACTGGTATTTCTGGTTTATTGTTAACATTGTAGGTATAGGTTTATTCCTAGACCAACTTATAAAATCAATAGTTGCAGGTAACATGAGTATTATGCAACTTGGTGGTGTAATTATGTATGTTCAATATTTAGTATCTAACATATATGGATACTGGTGTTGGATAATGCTTAGAAAGAAACAAAAAGGCGAAAGTAAAAAAGATAAACAAATTGCAGCTTAGTAGAAAATAAATTCTAAAGTGAGTGAGTTTCACTTTACTATAGAATTTTAATAATAAATAATTTAAAAATAAGTTTTAATTTTATAAATTTTCATTTCAAATATTAAATTCTAAAATTCTAAAATTTATAGAAAAGGGAGGGACTTGTCTTTAAAAATGTTCCGATCCTAAACCGCGTAATCTTTATTTATTCGAAAACCATTTATAGTTTTGAAATTATTTCTTGGATTTATGCAAGTAAATTATTAAAAATATAAATTTTCATATTTTCAAAATAACGGTTTACCATCAGGAGTTAAAGGCAGGGGTGCTAAATGAGCGGCTTACATCATTTTGGAACAATATTAAATGCTATAGGAGGAATTCTATTAGCATATGGTTATTTACCACATATCTATGACCTTTTTAAGACTAAGAAAAAAGGCGCTAATAGTCTTCAATACTGGATTATAATGACATTCGGTATTTTCTGTATATCTATAAATATGTTTATTCAAGGAATACCTTTAGTTCAACAAATTACACAAATATTTAATGTTGGATTAGCGTTTATTTCAACTGTAGTATTACTTTACTACGTAATGAAAGAAAAAAAAGCTTTGGCGAATAAATAATGTTTACTAGATAGAAGGAGTTGAATATAATGGGATTAGATACAGTAGGTAATATAGCACAATTTTTGGGAAGTGCAGTACTAGTTTATTCATACTTTCCACAAATATATAAATTATTTAAAAGCAAAAATGCTAATGGAATGAACCTTCAATTTTGGACTATACTTACTATAGGGTTAACTTGTATAGCTATAAACTTAAGTATAGTAGATGTTCAATGGTTCATACAATTTACTCAATGGTTTAATGTATTGTTAGCATTGATTGTTTTAATATTAAGTATTAAATATAAAGGCATGGCTAAAAAAGCTATTAGTTAATTTATAAATAAACTTAAATTCACTTTAAATAGAATTTTATTTCTATTTAAATCTGAAGCATAAACAATTTTTGCTATAAAATTGTTGTGTTTTTAGTATAATGTGTTTAAAAGAACTCATTGACTATAAAGAAAAAATACTCAAACCTTTAAGTTTTCTTAGGTTCGAGTATTTTTTCTATAAAATAAGAGTAAATTAGATGGAATTTAAAATTAGGGATTAGTTGATAGTTTTGAGTGATTTATTTATGCCTTAGTCAGAAGTTAAGCAAGGAGATGAATATTATGCAAAGATTTGATAGAAGATTAGTAATAGTAAGAGGTGGAGGAGATATAGCTACAGGTGCTATACAAAAATTGAAAAGAGCTGGATTTAATGTAGTTGTATTAGAAAGTTCTAAACCTAGCAGTATTCGAAGAAATGTTTGTCTAAGCGAAGCTATATATAACGGTGAAGCTAAGGTAGAAGATATTAAAGCTATAAGAGTTAATGATATTAATCATGTAAATGATGTGCTAAATCATGGTGATATAGCTATGTTAGTAGATGAAACAGGTGAATGTATAAAGTATCTTAGAGGTATAGCAGTAGTTGATGCTATATTAGCTAAAAAAAATGTAGGTACTAATAGGGCTATGGCACCAATTACCATTGGATTAGGCCCAGGATTTGAAGCGGGAGAAGATGTAGATGTTGTTGTTGAAACAATGAGAGGACATAATCTTGGAAGACTTATTTTAAGTGGCTTTGCAAAAGAAAATACTGGAGTTCCTGGAGTAATTGCAGGTGTTGCTGAAGACAGAGTTATTTACAGTGAAACTGATGGTATTTTTAAGGGTGTAAAACAAATAGGAGATATAGTAAAAGCTGGCGAAGTTATAGCAACAGTAGGGGGATATGAGATTAAATCAAAAATTGATGGAGTATTAAGAGGTCTTATAAGAGATGATTTTGAAGTTACTAAAGGTTTTAAAATTGCAGATGTAGACCCAAGACTTACAGAAAAAGAAAATTGTGATACTATTTCAGATAAGGCTAGAGCCGTTGGTGGAGCTACATTGGAAGCTCTTATGATGATGTTAGAAAAATTAAAATAAAAATTGAAAATATGTAAGATTTTTAAATGAAGTGTGAATAAATTATGTTATCAATGTGATAATATGAGAGAAAACTTCGAAAAAGATTAAAAAATCAAGCTTTAAAGGGTATTATCATTTTGATAATACCCTTTTCATATTGATAAATTCTTGTAAATATTTACTTCAAATACTATCAGATAGCTAAAATTTGTGACAACTTTTATAGTTTTTAAAGATTTTAGTTGGCATATTAATTGCTATAGATATAAAGAGATAGAAATAGTTATGTTGATACTAGAGAATTAGTATTTGAGTACATAAAGCTATTGTCAATAATATAAGGAAGTTAAGCTATAGGAGGTTTTAAGATGATTATTGTAGGAAATGGAACACTAGTTGCAAGAGATGAAAAAAATACATTTTTAGAGAATGGTGCAGTTGTAATTGACGGGACTAAAATACTTGAAGTTGGAAAAACTGAGGAGTTAAAAGCAAAATATCCAAATGCTGAATTTATAGATGCAAATGGAAATCTTATTATGCCAGGTCTTATAAATGCTCACCATCATATATATAGTGCATTTGCTAGAGGAATAATGTTAAACAATCCGCCAGCGACATGTTTTACAGATATATTAAAAAATATGTGGTGGAAAATAGATAAACAGTTAACACTTGAAGATGTTAAATATAGTGGTTACGCAACAATGATTGATTGTGTTAAAAAAGGTGTAACAACTATATTTGACCATCATGCTAGTCCATACGCTGTTGAAGGTAGCTTATTTACACTTGCCGATGTTGCTAAAGAAGTAGGACTTAGAGCTTCTTTATGTTATGAAACATCAGATAGAGATGGAGAAGCAATTGCGGATGCAGGAATTAAAGAAAATGTAGACTTTATAAAACATGCAATGAAAGATGATTCACATATGTTAGGTGGAATGTTTGGTATGCATGCTCAATTTACTTTAAGTGATAAGACTATGGAAAAATCAGTTAAAGCTATGCAGGGGCTTGATGCAGGGTATCATGTACATGCTGCTGAGGGGATAGAAGATTTACAAGCATGTCTTAAAGATCATGGAAAAAGAGTAATTGAAAGATTAATGGACTTTGATATTCTTGGAGAAAAAACATTAGCGGTTCATAGTATTCATGTCAATTCAAGAGAATTAGATATATTAAAAGATACTAATACAACAGTTGTTAATAATCCAGAGTCAAATATGGGAAATGCTGTTGGATGTGCTCCAACTATGGAAATGATGAGAAGAGGAATTAATGTAGGACTTGGAACAGATGGTTATACAAGTGATATGTTTGAATCTATGAAAGTTGGTAACATAATTCATAAGCATAATTTATGTGATTCAAATGTAGCTTGGGGAGAAATTCCAACTATGTTCTTTGAAAATAATAAAAATATAGCAACAAATCAATTTGGTACAAAAATTGGTTCTTTAGAAAAAGGTGCTGTTGCTGATGTAATAGTTGTTGAGTATGATCCATTAACACCTATGTGTGCTGACAATATAAATGGACACTTAGTATTTGGAGTAGATGGTAATAGTACATTAACAACTATAATTAACGGAAATGTTGTTATGAAAAATAGAGTTTTAGTCAACATAGATGAAAAAGCTATGATGAGAAAATGTAGAGAAGTTTCAGGTAAGTTCTGGACTAAATTCTAATTAATAATTGAAACTAGGAGTGATTTCAATGGGAACTATATTAACTAGGGGAAAATTAGTCAATGCTGATAAAACTATAGAAAGTGATATCCGTTTTGAAAATGGTGTTATTACTGAAATAGGGAATAATATTATAAGACAAGATAACGATGAAGTAATAGATGTTAATGGTTCTTACATTATTCCAGGGGGAATTGATACACATACACACTTTGATTTAGATACAGGTGCAATGTTAACAGCTGATAACTTTGAAACAGGAAGTAAAGCAGCTATTTGTGGCGGAACTACAATGATTATGGACTTTGCAACTCAAGATAAGGGTGGAACTTTAGAAGATGCTTTAGATGTTTGGCATAAAAAGGCAGATGGAATTTCATATTGTGATTATGGATTCCATATGGCTATTACGGATTGGAATGAAAAAACAGCAAAATCAATGCAAACAATGGTTGATAGAGGTGTAAGTTCATTTAAAATGTATATGGCATATAAAGGAACTTTACAGGTTAATGATTCAGAAATATATGAAGGCTTAAAAAGAAGTACAGAAGTTGGTGGAATTATTGGATTCCACTGTGAAAATGGAGATTTAGTTGTAGAGAAAGTAAATGAACTTAAAAATGAAGGCTTATTAGAACCTAAATATCATCCACTTTCAAGACCTAGTGTATTAGAGGAAGAAGCTATTTCTAGAGTAACTAAAATAGCTGGTTTTGTAAAAGCACCTTTATATATAGTTCATTTAAGTAGTGAATTAGGATATAAGGAAGCTTTAAGAGCTAGGGCGGCAGGTGTAGAAGTTTATTTAGAAACTTGTCCTCAATATCTTTTATTAGACGATAGTAAATATGAAGCAACTTGGCAAGATGCCTTTAATGGGGCGAAGTATGTAATGTCACCACCACTTAGAAAAAAAGCTGATAATGAAGCCTTATGGAAAGGTATTGAAAATGGAGATATAGAAATTACAGGAACAGATCATTGCTCATTTAATTATGATGGACAAAAAACAGTAGGAAAACATGATTTTAGTAAGATTCCAAATGGGGGTCCAGGAGTTGAACATAGAATGTTAGTTATGTATCAATCAGGGGTTGCCGAAAATAGAATTTCTATAAATAAATATGTGGATATTACATCAACAAAGTCAGCTAAATTATTTGGTATGTATCCAAGAAAAGGTGTTATTGAATGTGGAAGTGACGCTGATTTAGTAGTTTTAAATCCTAATAAATCATTTGTTATTACAGCAAAAAATCAACATCAAAATGTTGATTACACACCATATGATGGATTTAATGTTGATGCTAATATAGATTATGTTTTTCTTGCAGGAGAAAAAGTTGTTGAAGATAATGAGTTAAATATAGAAAATGCTAAAGGAAAATATATCAAGAGAAATGCATTTAAAGGAGAGTGTTAGAGAATGTATGAGTTTATTTTAAATGGTAAGAAAGTAAGTTCAGAGGAAAATGAAAAGTTACTTCATTTTTTAAGAGATAAACAAGGAATAATATCAATTAAAAATGGTTGTGATGAAGGAGCATGTGGAGCATGTACACTATTAATAGATGGTGTAGCTACAAAAGCTTGTGTTCAAAGTCTTGAGAAAGTTCAAGGAAAAACAGTGACAACTATAGAAGGATTTACAGATAGAGAAAAAGAAGTTTTTGCTTATGCATTTACAGAAGCAGGAGCAGTTCAATGTGGTTTCTGTATTCCTGGAATGGTTATAGCAGCAAAGAGTTTATTTAATAAAGATTTAAATCCATCAAAAGATGATGTAAAAAAAGCTTTAAGAGGAAACATTTGTAGATGTACAGGATATGTGAAAATAGAGGAAGCTATAATGCTTGCAGCAAAATTATTTAGAGAAGATATAAAAGTTCCGAAAAGAGCTTGTAAAGGACTCATTGGAGAAAATGCTCATAAAGTTGATGCAGAGGCTAAAACACTTGGAACAGCAACTTATGCAGACGATTTATATTTTGATGGAATGTTATATGGTGGAGCTTTAAGACCAGAGCATGCTAGAGAATTAGTTAAAAAAATAGATATTTCTAAAGCTGTAGCGATGGACGGAGTAGAGGCTGTTGTTTTAGCTAAAGATGTACCAGGGGATAGAATTCTTGGACATTTAAAACAAGATTGGCCAGCTCTAATAGCAGAGGGTGAAGAAACAAGATATGTTGGAGATGCATTAGCATTAGTTGCAGCTAGAGACAAAAAAACTTTAAAAGAAGCTTTAGCAGCTATAGTAGTTGAGGCAGATAGATTAGAACCAATAACTGAAATTGAAGATGCTATGAAAGATGATGCGGCTAGAATACATGCTGATGGAAATCTTTTAGCACATGAAAAATTGAATTTTGGGGATGCAGATGCAGCTATTAAAGCATCAAAATATGTTTATGAAGATGATTTTGTAGTTCCTCCAACAGAACATGCATTTATGGAGCCTGAAGCAGCAGTAGCAAAATATGAAGAAGGTATATTAACAGTATACACAGGTGGACAGGGTATCTATGATGAAGTTCATGAAGTTGGCAAGCTACTTGGATTAAGTCCTAAAGAATTAAGAATTAAAAGTATGTATGTTGGTGGAGGTTTTGGTGGTAAAGAAGATATGAGCGTTCAACATCATGCAGGACTTTTAACATATATAACTAAAAAACCAGTTAAGGTTGTTTTATCAAGACAAGAAAGCTTAAATGTTCACCCTAAGAGACATAAAATGAAAATGCATTTTAAAGTTGGTGTGAATGAAGAAGGTATAATTCAAGGAATGAAGGCTACTATTTTATCAGATACTGGTGCATATGCATCACTTGGTGGTCCTGTATTACAAAGAGCTTGTACTCATGCAGGAGGACCTTATAATTTCCAAAACATGTCTATAGATGGTAGAGCTTATTATACAAATAATCCACCAGCAGGAGCATTTAGAGGATTTGGTGTTACTCAATCAGCATTTGCAATGGAAGCATGTCTAAATAAATTAGCTGAAATGGTTGGCATCTCAGGTTGGGAAATTAGATATAGAAATGCTATAAAACCAGGAGATGTTTTATCAAACGGACAAATAGCTGATGAAGGAACTGCTTTTGTAGAAACTTTAGAAGCTGTTAAAGATGAGTATGAAAATAATAAAATTGTTGGTATAGCTTCAGCATTTAAAAATGCTGGTATAGGGGTTGGTATTCCTGATATCGGAAGATGTAATCTAGCTATCATAGATGGAAAAGTACATGTTAGATCATCAGCAGCAGATATAGGTCAAGGGATTATGACTGTAAATGCACAAGTAGTTTCAGAAGTAACAGGTTTAGAGCAAAGCAATATTATTGTTGAAAGACCTGATAGTTTCCTAACTCCTGATGCAGGAACAACAACAGCATCAAGACAAACAGTATTTACTGGTGAAGCAACAAAAGTTGCAGCAAATAAACTTAGAAAAGCTTTAATGGATAAAACTCTTAAAGAACTTGAAGGTGAATTGTTTATAGGTGAATATTCAGGTATTACAGATCCAATGGGATGTGATAAACCAAATCCAGTAAGCCACGTTGCTTATGGATTTGCTACACAATTAGTAATTCTTGATGATGCAGGAAAAGTATCTAAAGTAGTTGCAGCACATGATGTTGGTAGAGCAATAAACCCTAAAGGTGTTGAAGGTCAAATTGAAGGTGGAGTTGCTATGGGGCTTGGATATGCCTTGACAGAAGATTTCATTACTAAAGAAGGTAGACCAGCACAAAAATATGGAACTCTTGGGCTTATGAGATCAATATCAGTTCCAGAAATTGAAGGAATTATTATTGAGAAAAATAAAGCTGATTTAAGCTTTGGTGCTAAGGGTGTTGGAGAAATTGTTTGTGTACCAACAGCACCAGCAGCTCAAAATGCATATTATAAATTCGACAAAGAATTCAGAAAAGAGTTACCTTTACAAGGAACACCTTATAAAAAAAGAAAATAAAAAAATTTTTAAGAGGGACTTTTAGTTGTTCTTAAATGCTGGGAAAGTTATGGTGGTCATGACTTTCCCAAAAAAATAAAAAATCTATCACAGTTTAATTTAATTTTTATTTAAAGATATTATTTTTGAGTACTTCCCAAGAAAACAATATTTTTGAAGTGAAAATTAAAAGCGCAGTAATATGATAATTACGGAGGGACAAACTATGGATTACAGTAAAATAGGAACAGATATAAATAGAGTTGATGCTTTCGCAAAAGTAACAGGTAAAGCTAAATATGCGGGAGATTTTTTTGAACCTGAAGTTTTGGTAGGGAAGGTTTTAAGAAGTCCATATGCACATGCGATTGTGAAAAATATAGACACAACTGAGGCTGAAAAGTTAGATGGAGTAGAAGCTGTTTTAACACATAAAAATGTGCCACAAAACAGATTTGCTACTGCAGGACATCCATATTCTCTAGACCCTAGTCATAGAGATATTGAGGATAGAATGTTGATAACTGATAAAGCTAGATTTGTTGGAGATGTTGTAGCAGCAGTTGTAGCAAAGGATGAGCTTATAGCTAAAAAAGCACTAAAATTAATAAAAGTTGATTATGAGGTACTACCATTTGTACTCGATCAAAAAGAAGCACTTAAAGAAGGCGCTCCAGTGATACATGAAGAAAGACCTAATAATGTTGTTGGTGATTTTGGATTTAATGTTGGAGATATTAACAAAGTATTTGAAGGAGCAGATAGAATTTTTGAACATGACTATGAAACTCAAATAGTTCAACATTCACAATTAGAACTTCATAATACATTAGCTAAAAGAGATGAAAATGGAAGACTATTAATAATAACTTCTACTCAGATTCCTCATATAGTTAGAAGAATAGTAGCACAGGCTTGTGGTTTACCTATAGGAGAAGTTAGAGTTATTAAACCATTCATTGGTGGTGGCTTTGGTGGAAAACAAGACGTTGTTATAGAACCACTTACAGCAGCTATGTGTCTAGCAGTAGACGGAAGAGCTGTAAGATATACTTTAACTAGAGAAGAAGATATTATAGATGCAAGAACTAGACATGCTATGAAGATGAATATGAAGTTTGCTATTAAAGATAACAAACTTAAAGGATATGAAATTCATAACTTTGTAAATAATGGGGCTTATGCATCACATGGACATTCTATAGCACTTAGTGCTGGTAGTAAAATTAGAGCTTTTTATGATATAGATGCTGAAAAATATGTACCAAAAACAGTTTATACAAACTTACCTGTAGCAGGTGCTATGAGAGGATATGGGATTCCGCAAATAACATTTGCTATTGAATGTTGTATGGATGATATTGCGAAGGAGTTAAACTTAGATCCAGTAGATTTTAGATTGAATAGTTTAATAAAAGAGGGTCATAGAGATCCAGATAATAAATTATATGTAAGATCATTCGTTCTTCCTGAGTGTATAAAAAAAGGAAGAGAATTGATTGATTGGGACAGAAAAAGAGAACTTTATAAGAATAATACAGGAGATAAAAGAAGAGGCGTAGGAATGGCTTGTTTTAGTTATTACTCAGGAACTTATCCTGTAGCAGTAGAAGCAGCAGGTGTAAGAATTGTAATGAACCAAGATGGTACAGTGCAAGTGCAAATGGGAGCAACTGAAATAGGACAAGGTAGTGATACTGTATTTACACAAATGGTAGCAGAGGCTATAGGTATTGATGTTAAAGATGTATTCGTTATCTCTACACAAGATACTGATGTTACACCATTTGATACAGGTTCATATGCTTCAAGACAATCTTATGTTGCAGGTCACGGAATGAAAAAAGCAGCACTTGAAATTAGAAGAAAAGTTTTAGAGATGGCTAGTGAAAAGTGCGGTGTATTCCCAGAAGATCTTGATATCGTAGATGGAAAAGTAGTAGAAAAAGAATGTCATGAGAGAGTTTGGTTTACTGTAAAAGAATTAGCTACAGAAGCGTATTACAACAAAGATAGATATGCACCAATAACTAGTGATATTACAGTAAAAGTTAGAAATAATGCTATAGCTCATGGCGTAACATTTACTGAAGTTGAAGTTGATATGAAAACAGGTAGAATAGAAATATTAGACATGTATAGCATATTTGATTCAGGTAAAATATTAAACAGAAAAACTGCAGAAGGGCAAGTACATGGTGGTGTTAGTATGTCACTAGGATTTGCATTATCAGAAAAACTTATATTCAATAAAGAAACAGGAGCACCATTTAATAACAACTTATTACATTATAAAATTGAAACAATGATGGATTCTCCAGATATGAAAGCAGAATTTGTGGAAAAACCTGATCCAACATCAAGTTTTGGACAAAAATCATTAGGTGAAAATACTACAGTTTCACCAGCTCCAGCAATTCGTAATGCAGTATTAAATGCTACAGGAATTGCGTTCAATAAATTACCAATGGATCCACAGTCAGTATTTGAAAAATTTAAAGAAATTGGAATTTTATAGGAGGAGAGAGTTATGTACGATATTAGAGGTATAGCTGAACCTAAAACATTAGATGAGGCTTTGAAAATATTAGATGAAAATCAGAATTTAACTATTATAGCAGGAGGAACTGATGTATTAGTTAAGTTACATGAAGAACGTATGACAGACTTAGATCTTTTAAGTATTAAGAATATTGAAGAACTAAGAATGATAAAACTTTTAAATAATGGAACTATTGAAATAGGTTCTATGATAACATTCACAGATATATTTAGAAGTGATCTTTTAAATAAAACATTATATATTCTTGTAGAAGCAGCAGTTTCTATGGGGGGACCTCAAATAAGAAATAATGCTACAATTGGAGGTAATGTTTGTAATGGTGCTGTATCAGGTGACAGTGCGCCTGCTCTATTTGCACTTAATGCAAAACTTAAACTAAGAAATGCCAATACAGAAAGAATTGTAGCTATTGAAGATTTCTATGTAGGACCAGGAAAGGTTGCAATAGAAAAAAATGAAATATTGGTTTCAATATTAATAGAGAAAAAAGATTATGCAAATATAAAAGGTAATTATATCAAGTTCGCTACAAGAAAAGCAATGGACATTTCATTAATGGGGGTAGCTGTAGCAGTTAAAGTTGATGGAAATAAATTCGAAGATGTAAGGGTAGCTTTAGGAGTTGCAGGACCAACACCTCTTAGATGTGCTAATGCAGAAGTTATGTCTAAAGGACTTGAAATTACAGATGAAAATATGCATTTAATTGCAAAAGAAGCATTAAAGTCATCAAGAGCTATTGATTTCTGGAATGCATCAAAAGATTTTAAAAATCATTTAGTAGAAGAATTAACTTATCGTGGACTTGTAGAGTCTGTAAAAAGAGTAGGAGGTAAGTAAGATGGGATTAAGAAGAAAAATAAACTTAAATGTTAATGGGAATGATTATGAGATTGACGTGGATGTGAGAGAATCATTGTCAGAAATTTTAAGAGGGAGATTACATCTTACAGGTGTTAAGGAAGGATGTCATGTTGGTGAATGTGGAGCATGTACAGTTCTTATAGATAATGTGCCTACTACTAGTTGTATATATTTAGCAGTTTGGGCTGATGGTAAGAAAATTAGAACTATAGAAGGTGAAAGTAAAAATGGCAAGTTATCACTTGTACAACAGGCTTTTGTTGATGAGGGTGCAATACAATGTGGTTTTTGTACACCGGGTTTAGTTCTAACATCTACAGCATTAGTTGAAAGCGGCGAAGAATATACAGATGATGATATCAGAAGAGAATTATCTGGTCATCTTTGCAGATGTACAGGGTATAAAAAAATATTCCTTGCAACAAAAAAAGCTTTAAATAATAAAAATAAATAATAAATAATAATTAAAAGCAATAAGGAGTTGGACGATATGGATAAAAAAGAAATCATGAATTTATGTGTTGAAAGTTGTATGGAAGGTATGAAAAACCATGATGGTGGACCTTTTGGATCAGCAATAGTGAAAGATGGAAAAATAATAGCTGTAGGTCATAATATGGTTATAGGAACTAATGACCCAACTGCACATGGTGAAGTTACAGCGATAAGAGAAGCTTGTAAAAAACTTGGAACATTTGATTTAAGTGGATGTGAATTATACACAACATCAGAGCCATGTCCTATGTGTATGTCAGCTATTATTTGGGCAAATATCAAAAAAGTTTATTATGGATGTACAGTTCAAGATGCTAGAGACATTGGGTTTAGAGATGAGCACATATTAAACTTCTTAAATAATGGTTGTAAAGATAAGAAAATTCTAGACCTTGAAGGTATTGATAAGACTGAATGCATGAAAGCATTTGATTTTTGGACAAGCGATGCTTCAAGAACAGATTATTAATAATTTGTTAACTTAAATAAAATTATACATTAATTAGTAAAATGTAGATTCTTTTGTTGAAATAGTAAAATAGTATAGGAGTTTTATCATGAATGATTTAATTAATATAAAAAATAAAGACGTAATCTCAATTGTTGGAAGTGGAGGAAAGACTTCTTTATTGTATAATATAGCAAAAAGCACTTCAAATAATAAAGTTTTAGTTAGCACCACAACTAAAATTAGAATACCAGATAATCGTTTTTATGATTATATAGCATTCAATGAACAAGATTCCATTGCTATCAGTAAATCTAAGAATAAAGGAATCTACATTTTAGCTAATAAACTAAATGATGAAAAATTAGAATCTATTGAAATAGATATTTTAGATAAAATAGTAGATGAATTTGATCTTACTATCCTAGAAGCTGATGGCTCAAAAGAAAAGCTTATCAAAGGATGGAATGATACAGAACCAGTTATATTAGAAAAGACAACTAAAACTATAGGTATTGTTAACTTAGATGTTGTTGGGAAATTGATAAATGATAAAAATATTCACAGAATAGACAAATTTTTGGACATAACTTGTACAAAAATTAATGATTTAATTGATAAAGAGTGTTTAATTAGATTAATAATACATGAAAATGGATTATTTAAGAATGCTAAGGGACAAAGAATTTTATTTATTAATGCAGTTGAAACTGAGGAGAAAATGTTTTTAGCAAGGGATATTTCTAAAGAACTAAGAAGCCTAGAGTTTAAACTTGATTATATTATAGCTGGGAGTATATTTGAAGGGGTGTTTTTTAGCATATGATAAATGTTGATGCTGTAATATTAGCTTCTGGATTAAGTAGAAGAATGGGAAGTGTTAATAAGCTTTTATTAGAATATCAAGGACAAACTTTAATAGAAAGAACTGTCACAACAGTTATTAAGGCTAACTGTTTTAAAAATATTTTAGTTATTGTAAAAGATAAAGAAGTTGAAGAACTTTTATCGAAATATAATAATGTGACTACAGTTTTTAATCCACGATATGTGTATGGGAAATCTGAGGCTATTAAACTTGCTATTAGAATATTAGGCGAGAGTGAAGGAACTATGTTTATAGTTGGAGACCAACCATTTTTAGATGCAGATAGTATCTTAAGATTATGGGGAGAGTTTATACAAGATATTAGTAAAGTTATAGTGCCTTGTATTGGTAGAACTGTTGGAAACCCTGTAATTTTCCCTAAAAGACTTTATACCGAACTTGGAGCTCTTGAGGGAGAACAAGGTGGGATGAAAATACTTAATGGGAAATTAGAGTCTGTAAAAAAAGTAACTTTAAACAATCATAGAGTATTTTTTGATATAGATACTAAAAATGATTACCAACTTTTACTTAACGATAGAGTGTAAAATATAGAATTTTTAAGAAAGGCAAGGCAAAAGCCTTGATGGTGAACTTAAATGGAGCATAAGATACTACAAGAAATTGAGGATAGAGTTTTAAAAGGAGAAACTTGTGCTTTAGTAACTGTAACAGAATCAAAAGGTTCTACACCAAGAAAAATAGGATCTCTTATGGCTGTTTTTCATGATGGTATAGCAGGAACTATAGGTGGAGGAATTGTTGAATATAATGTTATAAATGAAGCTAGAAATCTTTTTATAAGTGGGATGGATAAAGAGTTTGAATATGGTATGTCACCAAATGATCCATTAAAACTTGCTTGTGGAGGGCATGTTAAAGGATTCATAAAAGTATTTAAACCTTTAAACAAACTTGTTATAATAGGGGCAGGGCATGTTTCAAGAGAATTAACCTACATAGCAAAAAAATTAGATTTTGATATTGTTGTTATTGATGATAGAGAAGATTATAAAGAAGTGAATGGTATAAATGTCCTTACAGGGGATGTAGCAGCTCATATTAGAAGCTTAAGTTTACCATACAATACTTATGTTGTTATTGCATCAAGAGGTCATAGTGTAGATAAAATAGCTCTAAAAGAGTTTATTGAACTAGATTTAAAATACATTGGTATGATTGGAAGCAAGGCAAAAGTAACACAGGTCACTAAGGAATTATTAGCTGAAGGAATAGATATAAAGTTTTTTGAAAAACTGTATGCACCTATAGGTTTAGAGTTTTCAGATGGGACACCAGCAGAAATTGCAATTGAAATTCTAGCAGAGATATTAAAAATAAAAAACGAAGGTATAGGAAATCATAGAAGAATAAACATAAGAGAAAAAGTTTATCCTTTAATTAAATAATGCATTATAATTAACTTATGTTATTTATTTAAATATGGTTTGAAAGGAGTTTTGTTTATGTATACATTAGGTATTATAACAAGTAGTGATACTGGTTATAGAGGCGAACGAGAGGATAAAAGTGGTCAGGTTATTAGAGAAATGGCAGAGGCAAGTGGTTTTATTGTGGAAGATTATGTAATCGTTCCAGATGAAAAAGATGCATTAAAAGAACAGTTTATAAAAATGAGTGATGAGCTTAAATTAAATTTAATTCTTAGTACAGGAGGAACAGGATTCTCTCCAAGAGACATAACACCAGAGGCAACTAAAGAGATTATTGAAAGAGAAGCACCAGGAATTGTTGAAGCTATAAGAATGTATAGTATTAGCATAACTAAAAGAGCAATGCTTTCAAGAGCTGTATCTGGAATTCGTGGTAAAACTTTAATTGTTAATTTACCAGGAAGTCCAAAGGCTTGTGAGGAAGCTTTAGAATATGTATTAAATGATTTAAAACATGGAATTGACATATTAAATGAAAAAGCAAAAAATTGTGCTAGAAAGTAATTTTTAATTAAGAGGTGTTTATTATGAAGATGATAAGAACAGAAGATGCAGTAGGACAGGTACTCCTACATGATATGACTCAAATTTTACCTGGGGAATTCAAGGGTAGAAGATTTGTAAAAGGTCAAGTAATAACAGAGGAAGATATTCCTGTATTACTTTCAATTGGGAAAGAGCATATTTATGTGGGCGAAATAGGAGAAGGCTTTGTACATGAAAATGATGCAGCTGAAATATTAGTTGATATTGCTTGTGGAGAAGGCTTTGAATTTAGTGATATTAAAGAAGGAAAAATAGATGTAATAGTTAAAGAAGATGGTATATTAAGAATAGATAAGGAAGAGTTACTAAAGCTTAATATGATTGATGATATAATCTTTTCAACTCTTCTTGGAAACATACCTGTGAAGAAAGGGGATAAAGTAGCGGGAACAAGAGTTATTCCTTTAATGATAAAACAAGAATTATTACAAGAGGCTAGAGAAAAATGTACTAAAAAAATTATATGGGTTGATAAAATTCATAAAAAGAAAGTTGGAATAGTTACAACTGGTAGTGAAGTTTATTATGGTAGAATTCAAGATAAGTTTGGACCTGTTATTAGATCTAAAGTTGGTGAATATGGTTGTGAAGTATTAGGGCAAACTATAGTAAATGATGAAAAAGAAATGATTAAGGATGCTATTAAAGCTTGGTTAGACCAAGGGGCAGAAATGGTCATTTGTACAGGCGGAATGTCTGTTGATCCAGATGATATGACACCAACAGCTATAAAAGAATGTGGTGGAGAATTTGTTACTTACGGATCACCAGTTTTACCAGGGGCAATGTTATTAGTCTCATATATAAATGGTAATCCTATACTTGGTCTCCCTGGTGCAGTAATGCATTGTAAGAAAACAGTATTTGACCTAGTTTTACCAAGAGTACTAGCAAATGAAAAATTAACAAAACAAGACATAGCAGAAATGGGATATGGAGGATTACTTTAATCGCAAATAGTGAGTGTGCACACTAAGTGATTTGAATAGTAAGGAGTGATCGTGATGAATGAATTAACGCATTTTGATGAAAATGGAAATGCACGAATGGTTGATGTAAGTGCTAAGACTGAAACAAAAAGAATAGCTATTGCAAGAGGCGGTATTCGTGTAAGTTCTGAAATCATCAAAAGAATTAAAGAAGGAACTGTTGAGAAAGGTGATGTTTTAGGTGTTGCTAGAATTGCTGGAATAATGGGAAGTAAGCAAACAAGTAACATAATTCCTATGTGCCATCCTCTTATGATTAATGGAGCTAATATAGATTTTGAAATAGATGAAGAAAATAACGAAATTATAATTTATGGTGAAGTTAAGACTACAGGTAAGACGGGCGTTGAAATGGAAGCTTTAACAGCGGTTTCAATCGCAGCATTAACTATCTATGATATGTGTAAGGCCATTGATAAAGGTATGGTTTTAACTAATATTCATTTAGTTTCTAAAAAAGGTGGTAAAAGCGGAGACTTTTATTTTAATGAAGGGGGCATCTAATAGTGGAAGATAAGTTTGGAAGAAAGATAGATTATTTACGAATATCACTGACAGATGCTTGCAACTTAAAATGTGTATACTGTATGCCTGAAAGTGGAGTTAAGTTCCATAATGTACAAGGAGCTTTATCTAACGATGATCTAGAAAGAATCATTAAAATTTTTGGGGGACTTGGTACGAAAAAATTAAGGTTTACAGGTGGAGAGCCGCTTCTTAGAAAAGATTTAGATATACTTATTAAGAAGGCGAAAGAAAGTGGTATTGAAAAAATTGCAATTACTACAAATGCTATATTATTAGAAGATAAGATAGATGCGCTAGTTGAGGCAGGACTTTCAGAAGTAAATATAAGTATCGATACTCTTAATCCTGAGTTATTTAAAGAGATAACACGAGGTGGAGATTTAAATAAAGTTTTAAGGGCTTTAGATAAAGCTATAGAACATGGATTAAAAGTTAAGATTAATGCTGTTATGATAGATGGAATGAACTCAAGTGAGTTTATAGAACTTTGTGGACTTACAATGTCAAAAGATGTAGATGTAAGATTTATAGAGCTTATGCCTATCGGTGAAGGAATAAAGTTTAAAGGAAAAACAGAAAATGACCTAAGAGCAGAACTTTTAAGAAATTATGAAATCGAAGAAGGTAAAAGAATTCTTAGTAATGGACCGGCAAACTATGTAAAAATAAAAGGTTCAAAAGGTAGAGTTGGTTTTATCTCAGCTATGTCGAATCATTTCTGTGATTCTTGTAATAGGATAAGAATTACTCCTGATGGTTTCTTAAAACAGTGTTTACACTTTAAAAGTGGAGTTAATTTAAAAGAATTAATAGATAATGGTTCTGATAATAGTATTTTAGAAGAAAAAATTAAAAGTAATATTTTCAATAAGCCTTTAGGGCATAAGTTCAATGAGGATAAAAAAGCGGAAGATAATAGATTTATGTTCCAAATAGGAGGATGATTTTAATGGGAAGATTAGTAGCAATTTGTACAAGTGAAGAAAGAGGATATGGAAAAATACAAATCAATGAGGTAGAACTTGTAGAAGGATTTGGATTAAAAGGTGATGCACATGGTGGAGATTGGCATAGACAAGTTTCACTTTTAGAAAAAGAAAAAATAGAAGATTTTATTGCTAGAGGTGGAAAAGTTAAATTTGGAGACTTTGGAGAAAATCTTGTAACAGAAGGAATAGACCTTGATACTATACAAGTTGGAGATTTAGTAAAGGTTGGAGATGCAGTTTTAGAAATTACTCAAAGAGGAAAAAAATGCCATGATAAATGTCATATTTATAAAATGGTTGGAGACTGTATAATGCCTAAAAATGGTATATTTGCAGTTGTTAAAAAAGGAGCTAACATAAAAATTGGTGAAGATATGCAAGTTGAAAAATTAGGTAAATCAATTTTAATGAAATAAATTAATAAAATAGTTTAATGTAAGGATTATATCACAATTGAAATTTCAATTATGATATAATCCTTTATATTTGTCTAAAATAAATACTACATGTATTTTACGGAATAAATGTTATATTTTAGTTATAAAATTATGACTTTTAGACTTTATACAAACCTTATTAAAACAGGTTTTTAGATACTATCAATCTTGTAAATAAAATAAGTATTAAAATTTAGTTTTTCTTAAATAATGTTCATTCAAATATGTTTTATTTTTGTTTAAACTAGGAGTACCCTAATAATATGTCTATATAATATAGGCAATATTAAAATAGATAGGGAGCGATTTTTAATATGGATCAATTAGAAATACTAATGAATGCTATAAAAAATATTTATAGCAAAAAGGAATTAAATGTTATAGCAAAACTTGAGGCTTTTTCAGGAGAAAAGCAAACTATGAAAATAGCAAAAGAGTTAAGCAAGGGTAATGGAATTTTAAAAATAAAACTTGATAGTGAAATAGACACAAAATACATGAAATGTGTACATAAGCTAGATAATGAAACTAACATAGATTTAATATGTTCAAGAGTAAAAGGAAGTACAAGTTGTTCTTGTGAGGCTTGTAATACTGGAAATAAATTTTTAGAGTTTTTTAGAAAAACTGTAGATTTATCAATTGCACTTAGTTTAATTAGTAATATGGATTTAAAATCAGAAGGAGACAAGTTAGAGATTGATGTTGACCTTAAAGGTGTAGCATTAGAGCTAATAGAAGATGAATTTGAATGTTTTAATGAAGATGCTAATGATACTATAGTTAATGTTTCAAAAGCTATTATAAGAGAAATATCTAGTGAAAATTATGAAAAAATAAGCTTAAAAGGATTTATCGATAATGAAGTATTAAAATTATTAACTATAGAAGGAATTGGTATAAGTAAATTTAATTTAGAAGTTAAATTTAATTAATATAAAAACTGTATCTAAACCAAAGTTTAGATACAGTTTTTGTGTTTTTATAAGAAGAAATAAAAGTATATTTTAAATTCTTTGGTATATTTTATCAAGGAATAAAACATCTTTTTCTAGTTCTTTGTATTTGCTTAGATAAAGTAATAAAGAATCTACTACATATTTTTTTGGAGCTTCTTTTTGTTTTTCTGTAACAATATGTTCTAAAGCTTCAATAACTTCCTCTTTATTAACTATTGATTGAGCTGTTTTTATATTATCTTTAATTCGTTTTACAAGCCTATCAGCTTCAGCTTTTAATAAATCTTTGTTTATGAGAGTATCTCTATTTAGACTAACGCAAGAAATAGATTCATATTGTATTAGTGGGTTCTGTGTTAAGTTAGCATTTACTAACATGGTAATATTTCTTACTACATATTTAGATACTTCTCTCATATCTTTAGCTATGGAATTTTTTAGTATAAATAAATTTGAAAATTCTTTTATAATACCAGATAAAATGAATACCATATCCCAAACAATTATTTTTGACTCATCCCCATATGTTTCTATTATTAAATTTTTAAACCAGTTTAATATTAATAATCTACTTTCTGATAATGTCTTTTTGACTTCTTCATTTTTTGAAATATCAGAATCTTGATATACCATAAGTGTAAAATCTTTTTTATTTGATAAATGATCAAAAAATGAATATATTTTTGCTTCAAATTTTTCAAGATTAGTCATATTAGGAGTTGCATCTATACTTTCTATAAGTAAAAGATTTTGTTTGTTTAAATCTTTTATTATTTCAACTAGAATATCTTCCTTAGACTTAAATAATTTATATATTGTAGCTTTTGAGATGTTACAATAAGATGCTATATCTTGAACAGAAGTCGATGAGAAACCATTATTAGAAAATAGATAAACAGCAGCATTGGTTATTTCTGCTTTTTTTTCTATTTTAGAATCCAAATGAAAGACCTCCTTTTATTTTGTTATTCCTAGTAAATCTTCAACTCTATCCGACATATACTTATATGAATCTGAAACTCCCTGATTGTAAAGTTCAGCTCCTACAGTTTCTAAGATAAAGTCTAAAATTATAGAGGCAGCTAAATCACCTAGCATTTCATCCCTTTCAACTAAAAAGAATTCTTGAATATCCTTTATTAGCTTTTCTTTACGTTCTTTTGATAATGTGAAATTTTTCAAAATAATCGTCCTTCCTTTAATAATCTATTCCTTATTAGTATATTACCTTACGAAAAAGAAATAAAGAGGTATAAAACAATAATATATATAAGATATGTTGTAATTATGTATAAAAAAATCATAGTATAAGTCGATAAATAGATATATAATTAAAATATATGGTATTTTATGTAAAATAAGGATGTTGAATTTAGGAGGGGAAAATTATGGTGGTTAGTGATTCTTTAAAGTTAGATGGTTACTTAAGAGCTATGTCAGATATACAATCGATGGCTGATGATACAATGAAATATGAATTTTGTTTTGAGAGAATAAATTTTTTTGAAAGTATAGATGAGAGTTTTAGAGTATATTGTGAAGATTCTATAAGAAATGATACAAGAATAAGAAATAGTAACGAGTGGCTTAGCCTTGGGAACACAGAGGGTGAAAGGATTAATAGATTTATTGATAATAGCTACAATATAGTCTTAAACTTTAAAGCTATAAATATTTTTGAAAATGAATTGGATTATTTATTGAGGATATGGATTACTAATAGAGTTGTTCAGTATAGCAATAATAAAGATAAAACTAGTTTGAATAAATATATTTTGGATTATATGATAGAAGATTTAGGACTAAGAGCGAGTGAATATTGGAAATTAAATTGTGATAGTGATTTTATATATGATGCTTTTGGCTACAATGTTAGTGATATCTATATAATAAAAATAGATGATGAGTATTTTATATTGAAATTTGGATTACAATATATTTAAGTGAGAGTAGATTTTATCTACTCTTATTTTTGTATAAATTTCATTGTTTTATGCAAACTAAACTTAGAATTCAAAATTTTGGGAGGTATTGTATGAGGCAAAGGAATATAATTTTTTCAACAATAATACTTTTATTTTCAATATTTTTAATAGGGTGTATAAATGCTAGTAGAGAACAGGTTATGAATGAGATAAATACAGGGAATTATAAACAGGCTTTAGAAGATATTAATGGACTAACTGTAAAAGAACAGCAAGAGGTTGAACAGTTTGCGTTAGGTAAAGTTGGGGGAATAGTAGATGCTGTTAAGAATAATCAAATGACTTATTCACAGGCAATAGAAGAATTAAAGTTTATAGAACAAATAGTGCCTAAAACATCAGAAAATGAAGTGGATAAAGCAATACAAGAGGTTAAAAATCTTGAAAATCAAAGAAAGTGAAATGCAAGTTTCTAGGAATATTATTTATAGTAATGCATAGTATATGTTAGTGAGTAAAGGTTTTAATTATAAAAAAATAGTAAGGATTAGAGGGATTATCTAAGCCTTACTATTTTGTAATTGTGTTTGTTTCTTGGAATTTGAGAGAGATTAATTATAACCTTGATTTAATTATACAAATAGCGTAAATATTAGGTTTAACAATAGTATTACAATACAGATAATTAAAAATTAAAATAAAAATGGGGGGATTTACTTGAGATTTGATGAAAGAACATTGTATCTTATAGCAGATCAATATGAAAGTTTAAATGAGAAGATTGATTTAATAGAAAATAATATAAAGAGAGGAATTTCTATAGTTCAATATAATCCAGATAATAAATTGATGAGAGAAATGCTATATGAAGCTAATATGATAAAAGAGATATGTAGAAAGCATAGAATTTTATTTTTAGTAAGAGATAGGATTGATTTAGCTATGGCTGTGAATGCCGATGGAGTTCATTTATGCCTAAAGGATATTAGGGCGGATATAGCAAGAAGTCTTATTGGGGATAATAAAATTATTGGCTTATCAGTAAATTCATCAGAAGCTTTAAATGAAGCAGATGAATTTAAAGTAGATTATATCCTAATACAAAATGAGGAGTTTTCCGATATTGATGAAATAAAAGTTCCTTATAATGGGAATATATATTATAAAAAAGACTTAATTAAAAAAGAAAATTTAAGTGATGAAATAACAGGAATATTAATTCATATTAAAGATATTAATTTAGAGGATATAGATGGTGCTATAAAGAATTTCATTTGATAGTTAATATAAGGTCAATATAGTTATTATGAAGATTTTTTTAAAAATATATAATTATGTATAAAAATCTCTAGATTTCATTCATAATGATACTAGAGATTTTTTTAGGAATAATTTGGTTTATTTTAAAAAGGTTGAAAATTCAGGTTTAGGGAGGTTGATTTGTAATGAATGATATGAGTCCAATTATTAAAATAACTAACTTGACTGATAAGACAATGAGAGATATAAGATTAACTTATGATGGTTTACAAGATGAAATAGATATACTAAAGATTAAGAAGGAATATGAAAAAGTAGTTTTTTTAGATAAACATATAAAAAATATTATAAGAAATTTAAAGTTAATTTATAATAATAATGAGTTTCTGATAGTAGAAGAAGTTGAATGTAAAAAAGAATTGGTAATTGATATAAAGATAAGTAATAAGAGCATAGACACTAAAATAAATTGTAAGTAAATTTAAACTTTATTATGTACGCTTTAAGAGAGAATAGCAATTGAGAAATTTAGTTTAGAATAAAAAAACAAGAGCTTCCAGCATAGTGTGAATAAAAATAGTATTCATACCATACAGGAGGCTCTTTTTTAAGTAGAAATCATGGATGATTTTCTCTTATGTAGTTAGTATTTCTTAATGAAGACATATTATACATAAATTTTTAAGTAAATTTGATATAATACTAGTATATTTTGTTTATACTTAAGAAAGAATGAAAGAAAAGTTTAGATAAGTTTTGATCCTATCTAAATACTAAGTTTAAATAATTTTAATGTGTATTCTTTGAGATACCTAATATAAAAAAGGTATATTAGATTGGAGGTATGAAGTTATTGAATAGAGCTAGTATAATATTAAAAAAGTTTTATGGATATGAAAACTTTAGAGAAGGACAATATGAAGTTATAGAAAATATTTTAAAGTATAAGGATACTTTTTGTATATTGCCAACAGGTGGCGGAAAGTCAATATGCTATCAAATCCCTGCTATATTATTTGAAGGACTTACAATTGTTATAACACCACTTGTATCACTTATGAAAGATCAAGTTGATGCAGCTAAGGAACTTGGAATTTCAGCAGAATATATGAATTCATCATTAAGTTTAGAAGAAAGTGATGATATTTTAAGTAAAGTATTAAGAGAAGAAATAAAGCTATTGTATATAGCACCTGAGAGGCTTAAATCAAAGTTTTTCTTAGATAAGGTGAAGAGGATAAATGTAAGTCAAGTGGCTATTGATGAAGCGCATTGTGTTTCAATTTGGGGGCATGATTTTAGAAAAAGTTATAGATATATAGAACCATTCATTCAAATATTTGAGAAAAGACCTGTAGTGACAGCTTTTACCGCTACAGCTACAAAAGCTGTTATAGAAGATACTAAAAATTTATTAGGACTTAGTAATCCTTATACATATATAGGATCATTTAATAGAGATAATTTAGAGATAAATATTAGATATGATGATGAAAAATTAGATTTTCTTGTTTCATATATTAGAGAAAATGAAGATAAAGCTGGAATAGTTTATTGTAATACAACAAAAGAAGTAGATAATTTACATAGATATTTAGAAGATAGAGGTTTTTATGTATCTAAATATCATGGTAAAATGAGTCATTTAGATAAAAATAAAAATCAGGAAGAATTTTTAAATGAAGATAGTAATCTTATTATTGCAACGAATGCTTTTGGAATGGGAATAGATAAATCTAATGTTAGATTTGTTTTCCATTTTTCGCTTCCTAAAAATATAGAAAGTTATTATCAGGAAATTGGTAGAGCAGGGAGAGATGGAGAAAAAGCAAGATGCTATCTTTTATATAGTAGGGATGATATTTCAATAGTAGAATATCTTATAAATACGACAATTGAGATAGAACGAAGAGAAGTAGAACTTAGAAAACTACAAAAAATAATTGATTTTTGCGAATTAAAAACATGTTATAGAAGTTATATTTTGAAATATTTTAATGAAGATAAAACTCTTGATTATTGTAATGCATGTAGTAATTGTCTCTCTAACAAGGAACTTAAAGATATGACTAAAGAAGCACAAATGATACTTTCGTGTGTCTATAGGACAAGGGAAAAAGTTGGAGAGAGTGTTTTAGTAGATATTTTAAGGGGAGTTAGAGGGCCAAAGGTAGAAAATAATGAATATTTTAAGTTATCAACATTTAGTATTATGCCAGAATATTCAACTATACTATTGAGAGAAATTATAAAGGAACTTATAAAGCAAGGTTATTTATCTCGTAAAGATAATACAAAAAGCATGATGACTATTAATATGAAATCTATAAAAGTGTTAAAAGGTGAGGAGCGTGTGTATTTAAAACTTGAGGAAAGTGACACTGATATTTGTCTTGATCAAGATTTATTTAAAAAGTTTAGAATACTTAGAAAAGATTTATCCCGTAGGGAAAATGTTAAGCCGTATAATATTTTTACTGATAAGATGCTTATAGAAATAGTTAATATGCTACCAGAAACTAATGAGGAGTTATCAAAAATAGAAGGACTTACAGCAGAAAAATTAAAAAATTATGGACCGTTTATAAAAACAATTATAAGAGATTATAAACGCGGTAAAGGTAAGTAATTACAAAAAGTATTTTAGATTAAAGAAATTTTCAAGTGAATTTATTTTACTAAGTGACTTATAAGTGATTAAATATTAGAAGTTGTATATTGTTTTTTTATCATAGTTAGTATTTTTAGAACTATAGATGATAAAATATTAATTAATTAACGCAACTTAAAGGGGTACCCATTATAAGAAATTATAATGGGCACCCCTTTAAGTTGTGTCAAAAGAATGAAAAAGAAGCGTTTATTTGTAAAAAAATGTGTTAAAATAGTAGGGAAATATGCTAAAATATATATAAATAGAAAGTAAAAAGTTGAATTTTGAAAACAGGAGGGGAATATTTGTTGTGGGAAGTCCAGAAATTAAGGTACTAATCGATGAGATAAGTAAATTAAGAAGTGAAATAATTGAAATGAAAATAGAGATAGAAGGACTTAAAGCAGATATAGCGGCGATAGGAAGTATAAATAAAGAAGTCTCTGAACTTAAAGTTGCAAGTAATGGAGAAGATATAAGTACTAATAAATTTACTATTATCAAAAATAAGCCAGCTACGATTAAAGTTAATAAAGTTACGAATGAGAATAAAATTTTAGATGAAAATTTAAAAACTGGGAAAAAAGTAGATAAAAACTTAGAGAAAAAAGCAGATAATCAAATAAAACAATCTGTTAAGAGTAATGAAATAAGAAATAACATACAAGAAATAGAAGTTAAAATAGACAGAAAAGATAAAAAAATTTTTAAAGATAAGCTAAAACATATAATGAATAGTGAAGTTAGATATGAAACTTGGCTACGAATTGGCGTAGATAATTTAGCTAAAACTAAAAGTGGCGTTTATACATTTCCAACAGCAAATGATTTTACTAGAGGAATTGTAGAACTTAGATATAAAGATATGGTCTTTAATGTATTACAAGAAGTTTTTAAGGATGTTACTGACATTAAAATAACAGTTATTTAATTTAATAATGAGTAATATTAAAGGATGTTTCTGAAAAAGTGACATCTTTTTTATTTTTGTTTTTTTATTTGAAAAAAATAATATCTATAATTATAATGTAAATAAATGGTAAAAATGGGGTGTTTTTTTTGAGTAAAAAGGAAAGCTGTTTACTGAAAAAAATTATGAGTTGGGGTTGTATAGGTATTATTTTAGGAGTTTGTGCTATTAAATTTTTTGCACTAACTTATGTTACGGGAATTTCTATGAAAAGTACTTTAAATGAAGGTGATATTCTATTAGTTAGTAGAACAGAGAAGATTGAAAGGGGCGATATAGCAATTCTAGATGTAAATATTAAGGGAGAAAAGAAGCGGATAGTTAAACGAATTATAGGCTTAGAAAATGATATAATCAATTTTAAGGATAATAATTTATATATAAATGGCGAAAAGCAATGTGAAAATTATATTGAGGAAGAAATGGTAGTTTGTGATATGGAATTTAGAGTTCCGAGGGGGAAAATTTTTGTTTTAGGTGATAATAGAAATGTTAGTTCCGATAGTAGAACAGCAAGTATTTCATATATTGATTTATCGCATGCGTTGTATGGAAAAGTAGTATTTAATTTTAATCAATTTAAAATGTTAGATTAGTTCGTTAGGAAAAAAAGTTTAATTAAAAAAATAATTTTATAGATAATTCGGAATGTTTCCAGTATAATAGTAAAGTGCGAAAAAAATAGAAGATAATTATTAGAAAGGCAGAGTGTACTGAAGTTATGGGTAACTAGTCTGTTGCAATGAATTTAAAGAAAAACTATACAAATTTGTATAGAAATATAGATTGAAAAACAGAAAGCCCTCTGTATCTAGTGATAGGTGCAGACTCGGAGTTAATTGCTTTTAACCCCTAAAGCCTTACGACCAAAGCAAAGCTAGAAATGGCAAGTGTAACGGTGCGAAAGCAGAAAAAACAGTAAGGATAACCTAGGTTGAAATAAAATCTAATTAGGTCTTATAACTAAATAATTATAAAATATAAGATACGTTAGGCACTAAGGGTGATTTGAAAATGGGTGTTTAGCAGGGAATGTCCTAAGTTTTTGATGATAAGGATAACCTCCAACGACTATCCCCTTGAGGGGGAGTAAAACCACAAGCGAAGGGTGGAAGAAAAATACCGTATTTCTTATTTTAGAGATAAAGATATAGTCTACGCTTATGTGAAAGCATAAGAGGTCTACTTGTGAAAGAAAGACTGCTATGATGTTGCGAATTATAGTGAATGAGAAAAATATATAAGTCTAATAAATAGAGAGTAATTATATTAAGCGAAAATAGTTTTAGATAAAGCAGAAGACTACAATAAGAAAATATTAATAAATAAGTTGTAATTAGGTATAAATATTTTTATTTAAATAGAAATATATATTTTTCGTAGCGGAACGGATAGAAGAAGAGAAATTGTAGATGCAATACAGTCTGCAATAGAAGGTGAAGACTTCTTAGGTGTAAAAGCTTGGGGGCCGAAGCTAAAAGAGTTTAATACATATGAGCTAGAAAGCAATGGGGAGATTATATGGTGTGCTTTTTCAGATTTTTATAAAGTTGGAGAAACTAGACCAAGTAAAAAGATTGTATATATTTCTAGTGAAGGCAATACTGAAGATGATGTTTTAGAATTAAGTCTACCATATATAACATCACCAAGAAATAATAGCCTAGTTTGTGAAACAGAAGATGGAATAGAAATTAGAATGTATGGTAAATTTAGAATACAAAAGAAGAATTATAAAGCGGAAATTTTTATGAATTATTTAAAGGATAATGGATATTCTAATGAAGTGAGAATAGACGAAAATTCAAAGGAATATGTGAAATTATTAGATATAGATAAAAATTTAAAGTTAGAT
>JBOFRC010000442.1:0-1038 GCA_051650825.1 Sarcina sp.
TTGGTCTTATAAAATTAACTCTTAATATATAAATTATAGTTTTTAATTATCCATTTATATATATTCTTTAAGAATTAACACATAAAAGTTTTATTACTTCTAGTCTTTCCTAAAAAAAACAACTATTAAAGGTTTATATTATGTTAGTCTCTAAAAATTCTTTAAGTTTTATTTTTCTATTTAATAAGTCATAATTTTTAATTATAGTTTTTACTTCTTAATTTATATTTGTATTATCCTTAAAAAATTTTAACTAAAACTCTGTCATTCTTTATTAAAACTTTTCTTTTCTCTTACTCCTAATTTTAGGTTTTACCTCGCTGCAACCTTAGATACTCCTTTATTATATTTAAGCGGCAAACCGATCTTTTCGCAATACAGCTCTTTTAATAAGTTTATTCGCTAGAATTAAGTTACTATAAGTCTTGATATCCCGCGCTCTAAAGCTGTTTTAAAAGTAATATTTTAAAAGTAAAAATAATTTTACTTATTAGATAATTATTAATAAACATAATTCTACTTAAATTATATAAATATCTTTTTAGCCTCACTTGAAGGTTTAATAATATTAAACAAAATAATTTTACTTATTATATATATCCTTTTGGATAAACCTTAGCTTTAAAATATGCTAAGGTAAAAATCATGGATAAAAATACATATTTAATCTACTTATAAATTAATGAATATTACTCTAAGTTTTATCATATTTTTTATTTTTAAAGTTTTATTACTTCAAAATTTTTATTATTTTATCGTCCTGTTACTCTAAAAATTTTTACTATTCTTATTAAACTATCTTTATACTATAAAATAACACTCTATTTTAAAATAACTCTCTACTTTAGGTATAAAAATGTTGAATAAGTCAATTAACTCTTAATTCTTTATTTTTAGACATAAAAAAAACACTTGTTAAAATAACAAGTGTTTTGGTGACTCGCCAGGGAATCGAACCCTGGACACCGTGATTAAAAGTCACGTGCTCTACCGACTGAGCTAGCGAATCAAATATAATAAAAAATCTGGCAACAACCT
>JBOFRC010000443.1:0-5884 GCA_051650825.1 Sarcina sp.
TTATTTACTTAGGTATGGGGGGATAGGATTTTGAGAGATAAAAAATTGATTGTTTATAAGTATATATTTTTATTTACTTTTTTTATAAGTACAACTAAAAATAAGTCTAACTTTATTGCTTCATTGATAGTTAGTCTTATTTTTGTTATTTGTGCAAATCTTAGAATATTTCATATAAAAGATGATGAAAAGAATCTTTTATTTTTATCTATGGAAATACTTTTAGCAACTTTAATAATGTCAGTTTTAAAGTTAAAGCTTGGTTTATATTTTTTATTTGTTGCAAATGATATTTTTTATATTAAAAGTGAAAAGAGGAGAAAGATTATAATTCTATTTTGTTTCTTAGCATCTCTTAAAGAAATTTTAATTTATAAGGATTTAGATAGCTTAGTGTTATTTTTACTTTTTGTTGGAAGTTTATTTATACTTTCATATATGACAACTCTTTATAGAGCAAAGCAAGAGTCACAAAATTTATATGACAGGCTTAGATTGTCAGAGGAAAAGTTATATATAGCAAATAGAGAGCTTGAAAATTATGCAAGTTCTATAGAAGAAATAGCTATTCTTAAAGAAAGAAATAGGATTTCTAGAGAAGTTCATGATGGTGTAGGTCATGTTCTATCAACTACTATGATACAGCTTTCAGCTATGGAAAGAATTGGAAAAATAGAAGGAAATACACTTGGGGAAATGGCTGGGAATTTAAGAGAATTTGTAAGTGAAAGTTTTAGTGATGTAAAAATAGCTATAAGAGAGCTAAAACCATCAGAGTATGAAAGTTATGAGGGGCTTATTAGAATTAGTGAGTTATGCAAAAAAGTTGAGAGTTTATCTGATTTAGAAGTTAGACTTACAATAACAGGAGAAAGATGGAATTTGAAAGATATACAAGAGATGAATTTATATAGAATAATACAAGAAACTCTTTCAAACTGTATTAAGCACAGTAAAGCTACTAAAATTATAATTGTTATGAGTTTTGATGATACAAATTTGATGTTAGTTATTAAAGATAATGGTTGTGGAGTTAATAAAATAAGAGAATCTGGAATAGGAATAAAAAGTATAAGAGAAAGAACAAAGGAGCTTTTTGGCACTGTGGAATATATTTCTAGTAAAAATGAGGGATTTACTACAAAGGTAATAATTCCAAGAGAGGGGGCGTTGGAATATGGAGAAAATTAAAGTTTTACTAGTTGATGATGAATTACTAATAAGAGAAGGTTTAAGAATAATGTTAGGGACATTTAGTGGCATAGAAATTGTTGGTACTGCTGAAAATGGGGAAAAAGCAGTAGAGTTTTGCAAGAAGAATCAAGTTGATGTTGTTCTTATGGATATTAGAATGCCTATATGTGATGGTGTTTTAGGGACAAGGCTTATAAAGGAGCAGTTTAAGGATATAAAGGTTTTGATATTAACTACGTTTAAAGATAGTGAATATATAAAAGAAGCTTTTAAGTTTGGAGCATATGGTTATTTATTAAAGGATAGTACACCAGAAGTTATATATGAAGCTATTAAATCTGCTTATAATGGGAATATTGTCATAAATCATGAAATGGCAGAAAAAATAATACAAAAAGAAGATGTGAAAAATATTAATATAGATGATTACAATTTATCTAAGAAAGAAATAAATATTATAGATGGAATTGCAAGAGGACTTACCAATAAAGAAATATCAGGGGAATTATTTTTATCAGAGGGCACTATAAAAAATAATATAACCAATATTTTATCAAAGCTAGAGCTAAGGGACAGAACTCAAATAGCAATTTTTGCTTTTAAGAATAGGATAGTGACTTAGGTCACTAAAAGGAGTGACTTTCAGTTATGGTGTCACTCCTTTATTTTATATAAAATATTATTAAAGAGTGAGAAAATAAATGTTTTAAGGGGGAAAAGTAATATGTTAGCTATAGATATAAAAAATGTGACAAAAAGATTTAAGGATAAGCTTATACTTGATAATGTTAGTTTTGAGGTGAATTCTGGTGAAATATATGGGCTTATAGGTCCTAATGGTGCAGGAAAATCAACACTTTTAAATATAATAACAGGAATTTTAGATCAAAATAGTGGAGAGGTTTTTGTTTGTGGAAATAATATAAGAACTAGAGAAATTGAGGCTAAAAAGTGTATAGGATATGTAATGCAGGACTTAGCTCTTATAGAAACTTTAACAGCAAAAGATAATTTAGAGTATTTTGGAGCTTTATATGGATTATCTGGAAAGTTATTAAAGGAAAGAATAGACGAAGTTTTGGAAATAACAGGTCTTAAGGATACAGGAAAGAAAAAAATAAATAAATTTTCTGGTGGGATGAAGAGAAGATTAAATATAGCTATAGGTATGGTACATCACCCAAGAATTTTAATACTAGATGAACCAACAGTTGGCGTTGATGCACAGTCTAGAAATCATATATTTTCTTTTATTAGGAAGATAGTTAAAGAATGGGGGACAACAGTTCTTTATACATCGCATTATATGGAAGAAGTAGAGGAACTTTGCGATAAAATTTTTATAATGGATGAAGGAAAGGAAATTGCTAAAGGGAGTCAAAGAGAGATAAAAAATATTTATGCAAAAAATAGAAAAGTTGAGTTTTATGCTAATGGAATAGACGTAAAGGATATAGTTGCTATTGAAGAAATTGAAGGAGTTATTAAAGTTAAAGAAAATAGAGATAAAATTGTAGTAGTAGCAAACAATGATTTTAGAATTTCTAGTGTTGTTATGACTTTAGAGGGAAGAGGAAAAGTTATAGATAATATAATCACTGTGGAAGAAAAATTAGAAAGTATCTTTTTATCACTTACAGGAAAATCTTTAAGAGATTAGGGGGACGTATATGAAACATTTAAAAATAATTTTAAAAATTACATTAAAGCAAATTATAGTAAGTCTTCCTATTGTACTTGGAATGTTTATATTATTACCAGGGATTTTAGGGTTATTTATGGGAAGTATGCTTAATTCTGAAAATGTACAAAAGGTAGAAAGAGTTATTGTGCAGATTGTAGATAAAGATAATACAGAGTCTTCAAAGGAACTTTCAAATATTATTTCAAAGGATCTTTCAGAATTATTAGAAGTTTCTAATGATCAAAAGGCTGATATAGTAGTGAATATACCTAATGGATATGAGAATGCTATAAAAAATAATATTAAAACTACAGTAAAGTTAGATGTAGGTCAACATGCTCGTTATGAGAAGATTTTACAAGATATAATAGATGATTATCATTTTGGGTTATATATATCTAAAGATAATAGTATGGCTAAAAAGTTTGAAGAAATAAAAAATAATCAAATTGTGGATTTTAAAGATATTAAAAGTGCAAATGAGGCTTTTTTAAGCAATGGGCATATGATAGATTCTAAGATTGTTACAGGGGATATAGTTGTCGGATTTATAGGAATGATATTCGCTATGTTTTTAGTAAATTCTACACAGGCGAAAAGTCTTGAAACTTTTAAAGGTGCCGAGACAAGGTGGAAGTCTATGCCAATTTCAAAAGGGCGATTATATTTTTATAATATATGTTCAGAGGGAATGTATATCCTGCTTATAGTACTAGGGTATATTGGGATATTTAATTTGATATGTGATGCTTTTTCTGGGAATATAGTTTTAGTATTAATAGGAGCGTTAGTGGCTTCCTTATTTACAGTTGCAGTAACACAATTTATGAATGAGTTTATTCCTGTAAAATTTGCACTTATTATAACTATGGCATTGATGATTTTGAGTAGCATAGGAGGATTTGCAATAGGGGATATGCTAAATAACATACCTAATCCGTTTGGGTTTATTGTTGATATGTTTAATGCTACGTCACAGCCACTTGAATTTATAACTCAAGTAGGAAAGATATTAGGTGTTACAGGAGTTTTAGTGGTAGCTGTATTTTTAAAGTATAAAAGAAGTGATGATAAAAAAATAAGAGGAGTAAATTTATGAGTTTTATAAGATTAGTTATTGCTAATATTAAAAGGTTTGCTAAAAATCCAACTATTTTAGCATTTACAATAATGGTTCCTATTGTTGCTATAGTAGCATTTACAGGGATGTTTGATAGTAATAATAAGCAAAGTTTAGCAGTTATAGATATGGATAATACAGTGATATCAAAGGAGCTTATAGAAGAGATATCACAAAGTTATGATATAAATATATTTTCAAAAAAAGATGAATTAAATTTAGAGAATACAGAAAGTAAGGCTATATTAACTATTAATGAAGGATATGAAAAAAACATAAAAGAGGGAGTTATTCCAAGTGTGGAGCTTGAAGAACTTATAGATTTTGAAGGAAATAAAAGTTTAGCTTTTAATATAGAAGCTTTTACAAGAAAAAAGCTTAAATCATCTATTTTAAAAGAAGATATGGAGAATATAATAAATACTACACTAACAGAAGAGGAAAATATAATGAAGGGTGTTATGGCAATGATGATGCTTATATATTATTGTATGTTAGGTACTATGATGATAAATGATGATATATTAAAGTTAAAACAACAAAATATTTTGAAAAGAAGTATTACTACTGCTAATGAGAGTAGAAAAATTATAGGAGCAATATTTACAAGCAGTTGCTTATTTACAACATTTACATCCTTAATAGCTTTTGCAGCTATTTATAAACTAGGCTTTTTAGAAGGAGTAAACCCTATAAATGGGCTAATAACAATTATTTTAGCTAATATAATATTTGTTTCTACAACAATATTTGTTGTTAGATGGTTTAAAGATCCTAAAATAGTAGCACCAGTTTCATCTATTACAGGCGTTGTAATATTCCTTTTAGGACTTTTAGGTATAATAATAGATATTATACCGCAAAACTTAGCATTCTTAGAGGTATTTGCAGTTTTATCACCATATTATTGGATGAGTAAAATTTTGTTAGGAGAAGTTTTGATAGGGGTAATTGTTATGTTACTTATAGGCGGAGCAGTTTTCACAGCCGGAAGCTATAGACTTAAGGATTTTGTTCAAAATTAAATAAATATACTAAAACCTATATTTGATTAAGTAATTTAATAAAATATAGGTTTTTAAATTTTTATAATAAAATTCATGTTTTTTACTTTAAATGGTATAATAAAATATAGAAAAATGGAGTATATAGTTAGTTAATTTTATAAGATAATATGTTGAAATTATCTATACATAATGCAATATTTGCAATAATAAGTTTAATTTAAGGAGTTGATAATTTGAAAAAATTTAATACAACAGGAATATGTGTACCGAAAAAGCATTATATGGTTGATATAACAAGAAAACTTGACAATATAGAAAAGCTTATAGATGCTGAATCATATTTTGTGATAAATAGACCAAGACAATTTGGTAAAACAACAACATTAAATGAACTTTATAAAAGACTTAAAGATAAATATACAGTTATTAAATTAGATTTTGAAAGAATGAGTGAAGATTTTACATCAAGTAAGGTATTCTGTAATTCTTTTGTAGAAAGTTTATCAAGGGCTTTAGGGGAAGAACTTAAACAGGTTGAAACACTTAATAGTCTTGCATATTTAATATCTGATCTTACAAAGGATAGAGAGATTATCTTAATGATAGATGAAGTTGATAGAATATCTAACAATCAGCTTTTTGTTAATTTTTTAGGAGTTTTAAGATCATTATATCTTGATAGAGAAGCAGAACTTTGTACAACATTTAAGTCTGTAATTCTTGCAGGGGTATATGATATAAAAAATTTAAAGCTTAAATTTAGTGATGATACAGATACAAGATATAATTCACCTTGGAATATTGCAGTCGACTTTGATGTTGTTATGAGTTTTGATTCAACTGAAACAGAAACAATGCTTGATGAATATAGCAAAGAAA